>DATLBG010000146.1:0-2628 GCA_035527035.1 Gemmatimonadaceae bacterium
CGCTGGCTCCTCGCCGAGGAGCCCAACGCTGAGGAAGTAGCCGCTCTCGCAGCTGATCTGAGCCTTCCTCCGCTCGTGTGCCGGCTGCTCTGCGCCCGGGGGTACAACTCCTCCGGCGCCGCGCGCACGTTTCTCCGCCCGCGCCTGGACCAGCTGCACGACCCGCTGGCCATGCTCGATCTCGACAAAGCCGTTGCTCGCCTCACGCGCGCGATCCGGGAGCAGGAGCTCGTCTTCATCCACGGCGACTACGACGTAGACGGTATGTGCTCGACGACGCTACTCACGCGAACGATCCTGCACCTCGGCGGCAGAGCGCAGCCGTTCATTCCACGGCGGCTGCAGGACGGATACGACCTGAGCTCGGCCGGCGTGCAGGCGGCGATCGATGCGGACGCGAAAGTAGTCGTCACCTGCGACTGCGGCACCTCCGCTGTCGAGCCGATCAAGTCACTGTGCGCCGCCGGGATCGACGTGATAGTGACCGACCATCACCTCCCCGGCTCGGCGCTGCCCGATTGTCTGGCGGTGCTGAATCCCAAGCGCAGCGGCTGCGGCTACCCCGACAAGGATCTCGCCGCGGTCGGCGTGGTATTCAAGCTCGCGCTCGCGCTCGCCCGCGCGATGGGCAAGGGCGAGAACCAGGTCTGGCAAATGCTCGATCTAGTTGCGCTCGCGACCGTCGCCGACATCGCGCCGCTCCGCGGGGAGAACCGCGTGTTCGTGCGGCTCGGCCTCAAGCTCCTGCAAGAGTCGCGGAACACCGGCCTGCGCTCGCTGGTGCATGCAGCGGGGCTGAGCGGCAAGCAGATCACCGCGGGCCGCGTCGGCTTCATCCTCGCGCCGCGGCTCAATGCGGTCGGGCGGCTCGGAGCGGCGATTCGCGGCGTCGAGCTGCTCATGACCGAGAACGAGCACGAGGCGAACGTGATCGCGCGGGATCTCGAGGAGCTGAACCGCAAGCGCCAGGAGATAGACCGCGCCACGCTCGAAGAGGCGCGCGAGGAGGTAGTCCGCCGCGACCTATCAGATACCTTCGGGATCGTGCTGGCGCGCGAGGGCTGGCATCCCGGTGTGATCGGGATCGTCGCGTCGCGGATCGTCGAGGAGTTTGGCCGCCCGACGATCATGATCTCCGCCACCGCCACGACGTGCAAAGGATCGGGGCGTTCTATCCCGGCATTCAATCTTCACGCCGGGCTGGTCAGCTGCGCGGACCTGCTGGAGAAGTTCGGCGGGCACAAGGCGGCCGCGGGCGTGACTCTCGACCGGTCGCGGCTCGAAGCGTTCACCGAGCGCTTCAACAACGTCGCGCGCGCAGCGCTCGAGCCCGACGACCTTCTTGGCCAGATCCGGGTGGATCTGGAGATGCCGCTGGCCGATGCCACCGACGCGCTCGAGTCGTTGATCAAGCATTTCGAGCCGTTCGGAATCGGGAACCCTTCTCCGATATTTCTTTCCAGAGGGGTGCGGCTCAAGTCGCCGCCCCGCACGCTCAAGAACGAAGGGCTCAAGCTTTACCTCGACACGGGCAGCGGAGCGCTGGAAGCGATCGGGTGGGGATTCGCGGATCGCGCAGCCGAGATCAACATGAGCGGTGCGATCGATGTCGTGTACAAGATCGAGCGCGACGAGTACCAGGGTCACAGCCGGCTGCAGGCGCGGCTCCTGGATTTTGCGCCGCATTAGATGAGAATCATCGCCGGACGGTGGCGGGGCCGGCGAATCGCCGCGCCGCCCGGCGCTGACGTTCGGCCCACGCTCGACCGGGTGCGCGAGGCCTGGATGAGCATCGTCCAGCCCTACCTCGTCGGCGCCGACGTAGTGGATCTGTTCGCCGGTTCCGGCGCGCTCGGCCTCGAGGCGTTGTCGCGGGGCGCGCGCGCCGCGCATCTCGTAGAGCGCCACCCCAAGACTTTTGCCGTCCTCCAGGCGAACGTCGAAACCCTGGCTGCCGGCAGCGCGGTGGTGCTCCACCGGCAGGACGTGTTTACGTTTCTCCGCGGAGCGCCGTCGTTCGACGTCGCCTTCGCCGACCCGCCTTACAGTGGGGACGACGCGACGAAGCTGGCCGCGCTATGGGTGGAAAAACCGTTCGCTAAGCTGTTGGGCATCGAGCACGACTCGCGCGTCGCGCTGGCTGGCAGCTCCGACGCGCGAAAATACGGAACGACCGCGATATCGTTTTTTCGGCAGGAAGACCTGTGACGGGATCGGTAGGAGGAGTCGGGTGTCCTAGGCAGCGCCGTCTTAGCGAGCGTAGTTTGCGAGCGTAGGCGCAGCCCAGGACACCCGACTCCTCCCACCGATCCCACGAGAGGAATGCATGGCGAAAATTGCGATCTACGCGGGCTCGTTCGACCCGATAACGCGTGGACATGAAGATCTGGTCGTGCGCAGCCTCGAGTTCGTGGACCGGCTCGTGGTCGCCGTCGCCAACAATTCGGCCAAAGCGCCGCTGTTCGACCTGGCCGAGCGAAAGCGTCTCATCCGCGCCGCCGTCGGCGACGACAAGCGGATAGAAGTCAGGGACTTCACCGGCCTCCTCGTGGATTTCGCGCGCGAGGTGAACGCGTCGCTGATCATCCGCGGACTCCGCGCCGTCAGCGATTTCGAGTACGAGTTCCA
>DATLBG010000147.1:0-2036 GCA_035527035.1 Gemmatimonadaceae bacterium
CAGCGCTTCCGCCTCGTCGATCCCGCGCTTCTTCTGCAACCGCTCGAACCGGAGCGGCCGCGGCGCGTCCACGAGAACGATCTTGTCGAAGTCGTCCGCCATGTGCTTCTCGAACAGCAGCGGGACTACGCACACCACCACGCTGTCCCCCCGCTCGCGCGCGTCGGCGATCGCGGCGTCGCGCCGCTTCTCTATCTCCGGGTGCACGATCTCGTTCAGCTCCTGCAGCTCGTCCGGATCCTGAAAGACTGAATTGCGCAGCGCGTCGCGATCGAGCGAACCGTCCGACGCGAGCACTGAATTCCCCCAGTTCGCGGCTATTGCCGCCAGGGCAGGGGTCCCCGGAGCGACCACTTCTCGCGCCAGCACGTCGGAATCGATGACGGTCGCGCCGAGCTCGCCGAGCAATCGGCTTACTTCGGTCTTTCCGCCGGCGATGTTGCCTGTGAGTCCAACGAGAAGCATTGCGGGTTCTGGCTTAGGGACGCGGCTCGGGCCGCGGGTCTACACGAACGGCACACTTTGGGGGATTCCTAAAGCACGGGCAATGCCGGATTCCCGTAAACAGATGAAGAACTACAGTAGAGGCACCTGGGCGGCGTCTGCCGGGGGTACGCTATGGCACATTCGGCAGCGCGCCTCGTACGTGTCGGCCGCCCCGACCATGATCTGCGGGGACGAATAAGGAGCTGGTCGCCCGTCTATGAGCCGCTGGTTCCGGCTCGCCGGACCGCCACACAGCACGCAGATCGCGTGAAGCTTGTCCACCAGCTCGGCGACAGCCATCAGCTGAGGCATGGCCCCAAACGGCTCACCCCGGAAATCCGTGTCGGTCCCCGCAACGATCACTCGTCGCCCTCGCTGCGCCAGGTCGGTCACTACACCGAGAATCCCCGAGTCGAGGAACTGAGCCTCGTCGATCGCAATGACGTGCGCGCCCGGATCCACCGCCCGGGCGAGCTGCGCCGAAGAATCGACTGGAATTGCTTCGACCATTCTGCCGTCGTGGCTGGAGACGGAATAGATGCCGGAGTAGCGCGCGTCGAGATGCGATTTGAACACCTGCGCTTTCTTGCGCGCGATGAGTGACCGGCGCACGCGGCGGATCAGCTCTTCGCTCTTGCCGCTGAACATCACGCCAGCGATCACTTCGATCCATCCTCCTGCGGGCTGGAAGATCGAGCTCACCGCCGGCTGCCTCCGCGATCTCCTCCGCGCCCGCGGGGCGGGCCGCTCCGTCCTGAATCGCGTCCGCCGTACCGGCCGGAGTCGCGCGGCGGTCCGCTGCGGGGCGGACGATCGTCGCGACGCGGGGGCCGGTCGTCACGACCCCGAGGAGGCCTGTCGTCTCGTCCGCGTGGCGGTCGGTCGTCCCGCCCGCGTGGCGGAACGCCCGGACCCGGCTTGGGCGGTTTGGGCGCGGCAGGCGCTGCCAGCGCGCTCTCGCGCTCACGCTCCAGCACGCGCAGGAGCGCGGCGGCGATCTCTACGGCGTCGTACTGCTCCAACAGCGGCTCGAGCGCCGACATCTCCCTGTAGGCGACGCCAGCGTCCAGTATCTGCTTGAGATCACCCCGCAGCGCGTCGTCTTTTCGGCGCGCGCGCGCCACCGAATCGCCGACCGCGAGCGGACGCGCCAACCCTCCGGATAACTCCTTCAGGCTTCCGATGTCGGCGGGCTCGATGAACGCGATCACCCGCGCGGCCGTGACGGCGCGCGCCGCCTCGACGTCGGCAGCGGAGACGGGTGCATCGTAGAACACGATCGTGTGCACGTTCTCGCCGGCTGGCGCGGCGCTCACCTTGATGGCGTCGTCCGCGCGGCGGTAGCCGAGCTGCGCGAGCGTCTGTCGCGCGTCGCGCTCGGACTCGGGATGGCGCGCGACGATCACCGCCGACGGCGGATCGAGCTCGTCGAGAAGGCGCCAGAGCGACGCCGGGCGGGCCGCCGACGGCGTGGTGACGTACTCAATGGCGAGCGGCTGCGTCTCTTCGTCATCGCCGACCGCGACCGCGCGGCGCGCGCGGAACATGTA
>DATLBG010000148.1:0-14044 GCA_035527035.1 Gemmatimonadaceae bacterium
GATGTTGTTGTTCCACTGGCAGCGCGGCTGCGCTACAGGTGCACGGCAATTCGGGTCCGAAGCCGTGATGTTGCTGTTCCACTGGCAACGAGCTTCCGGCGCGCGGCAATTCGGATCCGACGCGAGGATGCTGCTGTTCCAGGTGCAAACCGGCGGCGGAGGACCAGCCGGCTGAGCGCCGCCCAGGAACAGGCTCAGGCCACCGCGAACGGCGTAGTTCAGCGTGGCTTCGGGCTCCGAGTTCGGCATGTAGTCAACCACACCGTCGATACGCAGCGCGACGCGCGGCGCAAACCCGATACGAACACCAGCGATTCCGGACGCGCCATAGTTGTACGTCGCGGGCCGGTCTGGAGTATCGTCACCGGCGCCGTAGTTGGTGCGCACAACACCGCCACCGATGAGGAACGAGCTGTTCGATCCGAGGAATCCGGCGAACGGGAAGTTGTAGTTCAGTCGCAGGGCAAACGTCGAGTAGTCGATCGTCTCGAACGCCCGGAACCGGCCCGTTGTCGGGGGACGGGGCGTACGATCCAGCGAGGCGTTGTCCAGCGGAGACCACTGGCCATCGCCTTCGATCTCCCAGTTCGGCGTCAGGAAGACACCAGCGCGACCGCCGTAGCCAATGCCGTCGTCAGGACGGTTGTTGGCGTTGAAGCCAGCGTTGTCATCCATGAACGAATACTGGACGAACCCGCCGAGCTCGAGCGTGCCGGGAAGCGGCTGGGGCGTGTCATCCCACCAAACCACTGGACCCAGCGTCGCCGGGCTCATGGCTGTGCCACCGAACAGGTTTCCAATGCTCGGCCAGAAATCGAGGCCGGCCTGGAAGCGGAAATTCATCGTCGCATCCGGCTCCGACGTCGGCATGTAGTCGACGAGCGCCTGGAGACGAAGGGCGGTGAATCCGCCGAAAGTCGCGTTGAATCCCGCGGCTCCCTCGACGCCGTAGTTGTACGAGTACCCGTTAACAACGGGCGCCGTTTCCCTGATGTAGCGATAGCTGCTCAGCACCGCGCCACCGCCAACATGGAAGCCGGCGTTGAAGCCAGCCATGCTGGAGAAGGGGAAGCCGAACATCAGCCGGGCCGAGATCGGTCCATACTTGTAGTCGTCCGTGCGGGTTCCATTCCGCCAGTCGCCCTGCGTGGACGATCCTTCGGCCTCCAGCCAGATGCCGGGAGCGATGAACGCGCCGACGCGACCGCCGTAGCCGAAGGCATCCTTCAGGCTAAGGTTGTCGTCGAACATCGTGTATTGTCCGAAGCCACCGACCACCAGCGTGCCGGGCTGTTGTGCTACAACCGGGGCAGCGAGCAGCAGGGCGGCCATCGAACAGATGGTCCAACTCCTTCTCAACATGCGCACATCCTCTTTCAAAGGGTGGTAAAAAAAAACCCAACCGTGCTACGCTCCGACCAGCGACAGGCAGGATATGTGCCGGTGACGAGACATCGCCACCGCTAAACACCTATCCGGCTAGGCCTTACGCTCAGCAAACTTACCGCGGACCGCGAAAAACGCCAGACTCTGGGTGCATCCCGCAAACATATGGCGTAAATGGACTTGCACCCGGCCCTGCACCTTGGGTACCGAAGGGACCCGCGTGTGCAATTTCGGCGCCACAGTCACGCTTATACAAAGGCCGTCCCCTCAAGCCGAAGCGCTAGAACGCCGAAACCGCCGGGCGCAGTGCTATTCGGACGCGCGTGCCCTGCCCTTCCTCGCTCTCCAGTTCGATGGATCCCCCCCACGCGTCCACCAGCCGCCGGCTGATCGCGAGCCCCAGCCCGCTCCCCGTCGTCCGAGTAGAGAAGTGCGGCTCGAACACCCGCGGCAGCGCCGCTGCCGCTATCCCCGAGCCGTCATCCGCTATCTCGATCGAGACCGCGTCTCCCCCGGGACGCACTATCACCGAGACATTCCTGGCACCGGCATGGCGGGCATTCTCGAGAACGTTGAGCACCACCTCGCGCAGCTCCGCGCGCCGCGCCATCGCGATGGTCTCCGCCTCCGTGCCCGAGACATGCCACGCTACCTCGGAGCCTCCCATGCGCTCCAGCTCGACCACGTCGTCGATTATCGCGGACACGTTCACGGGCTCCGCGGGCGGCAGCTCCGGCTGCGCGGTGCCGTACCGGCTGAATGCTCGCGCGATGTCGTCCAGACGATCGATCTCCTCGAGCATCCTTTGCATGTTCGCGTCGAAAACCTTGTCGAAGTCCACGCGCGGATCGTGTCGCGCCCGCTGGAGATGCTGCACGCCAAGGCGCATCGGCGTGAGCGGATTCTTGATCTCGTGCGCGACCTGGCGCGCCATCTCGCCCCAGGCGAGCACCCGCTCCGCGCGGGCCAGCTCGCGTCGGCTCGCGTCCAGATCGTCCGCCATCCGCCTTACCGCCGTGAACGCCTGCGAGAACTCGGTCGGCGGCTTCGCGGGAAGCGGCAGCTCGTCCTCCCCCCGGGCGATGGCCCGGACGGAGCGGCGCAGCGCTTCGATGGGCGCGGCGAACTGCCGTGCGGCGATCCCACTGAGCAGCAGCGCGGCGATCGCGCCAAGCGCCGTGGAGAACATGAGCAGCACGCCGAGATCGTTGCGCCGCCGGGCCAGCGCCTCGTCGTCGCCGCGCGCCGGAGCGGCGATCACGAAGCGATCGCCGGAGTAGCCGACGGATGCGCGGTAGCCGAACAGCACGTCGGTTCCTCCGATGCTCATCTCCCTGCTCGCCGTGATCTCCTCGCCGAGCTCGAGCGTCCGGTAAACGCCCGGATGCAGCGCGCGCCCGACCGGCGAAAGCGCCCAGTACAGCGAGTCGCTCGCCTCGGTCAGCTCGCCGAAGCGGTACAGGAACAACGGCAGCCCGAACCGCGTGCCCACCAGCTCCAGATTTCGCTCCGCGCCGGCGGCGATCGCCGCATTGAGCGTCTCCCGAAGCACTAGCTGTTGCGTCTGCCGGAAGTCGCTCCGCAGCCTGCGGTAAGACCAGAGGGAGAAAGCGAGCGCAGGTGCCAGGAAGAACACAAATAGCGCGACGATGAGCTGGGCGCGGTAGCTGCGACCCCAATGGCGCACCCGCACGCGCGCTCGTGTCAGCGCTCCGCCTTCGGCTGCGAGCGCCAGCGTCCACAGCACCCACGCGGCGAGCACGTTCAGCAGGAGCACGAGCACGAGCCGCTGAAACAGCGCCCACGGCGAGCGCATGTCCACTTCCAGGTGCACGCGCGCCGGGCCCGATACCGTCTCGATCGCGTCGTCCGCGTGCTCCTCGTTGCCGATTCGCCGCCATGCGATGCCCGACGCTCCAGCCGGAGACCCGGTGGCCGGCCGGTCCGCGAGGTACAGCACGTACGGCGCCCGCTCCGGAACTGCCGGAGGCAATCCGAGCAGCGGTCCGAACGGATCCGGGGCAATGAGCCGCGTGCGCGGCATTACCGCGACCGATGTCGCGCCGCTGTCGTGCGGCACCACGAGCAGCCGCTGCGCACCCGCGCCGGACTGCACGCGCTTCACCAGCGGGCTGCCTTCGCGAATCGCTTCGGCGACAGCCGCCGCTATTGCGACGGTGTCCTGCGCGACGCGCGCCGCGTCGAAGCTGGCGAGTGGCAGGCCGCGCGCGTCCCACGAGCGGAGCGACAGCGGGTACCCCGCAATCGCCAGCTCGCTGACGACGTAGCGCTGCAACAGGTCCCCCCTCGACGCCGGAGGCCGTCCGGCCGATAGCTGCTCGCCCAGCCGATCCAGCAGAGCAGCCGCATACTCATCCCCCGTCTTCAGAGCCTCTACGTCCGCTTCCGCGAGCGTCATCCGCTGCTGTATCGTCGTACGCCACACGGTTCCGGCCGACATGATGCCGGCGACCAGCGCTACCGCCACGACATGCGCGCCACGCAACCCACTCCCGCGCCGCGCGGTGCCCACGGCGAGCCACGCACCAAGCACGAGCAGAGCGAAACCGACGAAGAACAGCGGCAGCTGCCACATGAGCCAGAGCATCACGGTGCTTCCGCGTGGCGGCTGGCCGATGCCTTTCGCCAGCGCATCCACCAGGTACAGCGCAGCGACGGTCGCAAGGATGGCCGCGACGGTCGACACCGCGCGGGACGCCGGACGCACCCGCGCGCGGATGAGAGCGTACACGCCGAGCACCAGCAGAATGGCAGTGAGCATCAGCGCCGCGGCGCTTGCGGTCCAGCGCCCGCCGATGGCGGAGTAGTAGTAGGACGGATTGAACCAGCGAGCGGTATTGGAAAACGCATTCAGCGGAACGATCCCGATGCAGGCCGCGCAGACGCCGAGCCCGAGAGCGCGCGATGCCAGGCGGCGGCTCCGGAAGGCAAGCCACACCAGCGCAAGGAGCACCGCTGCCAGCAGAGCGGCGATGCGCATGCGAATCCTGGCAGTGGACGTGAGCGTTACTTCCCCGGGCGACAGGGCCAGGGCCTGAACGCTCAGCAGCGCCTTCCCCGCCGAATCGCGCAACAGGACCTCTCCGCGGCTCGCTGAATCGCCGAACGCGTACGCGAACCGCGCGATCGGGTGGGCCGCGAGCACCTGCTCGTCGAGCGCGGTAGACAGCCTCTCGCCGGGCGGCTCCGCGTGGAGCACGAACGAAGCAACGGCCAGCCGCTCGCCACGCGCCGCCGCCGCGTTCACTGTGGTGAAGAACCGATCCGACGTTACGCTCAGCGGCGCCGTGACCTCCTCGGCGGCGATGTGCAGACGCCCGCTCCACGCGATCCGGTGCCCGCGCTCGTACAGCATCACACCCCACGCCGGATCCCCGGTCCGCAGAGCGGGCATGGCGTCGAACGCGGCGTCTTGCGATGGCGGCGCATCGAGAGCGGTTTCCGCTGCGGCCTGGATTCGCGCGATTTCCCGTGAGAGCCTGCGGCGCAGATCGGCGACGGCTCTCGAGCGGATCTCTTCGGGCGCTACGAAGGGTTCGCCCTCTCCGGCGGAAAACGCTAACTTCGGTCCGGTAGGGAACCTGCTCCACGTGGCCAGCGCCAGCGCACCTAGGCCGAGCAGCAGCAGCCAACGGAGCGCCCTGCGACCGTCGGCTGTAGAGCGGGTTCGAACTCCGGAGCTACCTGTGTCTTCCGTTCCCATTCAGACGTTCCATACGGCGGTGCACTCGGCCGGCGGCCCCAAGCCGCTCCGGATCAAGGAGATGCTGCCTTCGCAGATAGCCGCGGTGCTCCGCGAGGACCCGCGCCTGATCATCCCCATCGGAACGTGCGAGCAGCACGGGGCGCATCTGCCCATCGGCGTGGCGACTCTCATCATCGAGCATCTCGCCGACGACCTGTCGGCGGAATACGGCGTGCTCCGCGCGCCGACCGTCGAGTACGGCGTAAACGTGGACACGGAGCGCGGGCTCGCCGGCAACGGCTCGCTCCGGCGGAAAACCCTGCACCGCATGCTCAACGATCTGCTCGACTCATGGGAGGCGTCCGGCGTCCGGGAGTTCATCCTGCTCACCGCTCACGGGCACGACCCGCACCAGGAGGCCCTGGCCACGGTCGTGACGGCGCAGGCGCGGGTGCGCGTGGTGGACGCGCTGGGCGTGAACGTCTCGGATCTTCTCGAGGGCCAGATGGAGCCGATGCACGGCGATGAAGTGGACACGTCGATTCTCCTGTACCTGGCGCCCGATCTCGTAAACATGAATCTCGTGCGCGACAATATGATGGACCGCGAGCGCCTGCGACGTTACCGCCGCGGCAATCTCAAGCTCCCGGCGGGCAGCGGCGCCTCCATCGGCCGCCCGTCGCTCGCCACGGCCGAGAAGGGCCGCCTCCTGTACGAGCGCATCCGCGCGCGAATCAGCGACCGGATATTCCTCGCGCCGTCGCTCGAAAGCTGAGGCCGCCACACGTGCAGGCCCTCCGAAACTTCATGCCCCGGTGCGCGTAGGTACGGCAACCTCCACATGTCCACATCAATGCGACTGTTGTTACTTCTTGTAATCCAGCTGCTAGCCGCGCCGCTGATGGCGCAGAGCCGACCCGATTCCATCGATCGTTCCCTGACGCTCCAGGAAGCACTGGCGCTGGCCACGCGGTTCAATCCGTCGCTTCGCCAGGTCGCGAACGACATCCGCGGCGCGAACGCCGCGGTCCGCGCGGCTTATGGCGCGTTCCTGCCGTCGGTGGACGCCTCGCTCAGCTCCGAATTCCAGCAGGGCGGCCGCCAGATCTTCAGCGGAGCGAGCCTGGGGGCGGGCTCCGACGCGATGCAGTCCGCGTATCGGCTGGGCGTGAACTACCGGCTCAACGCGGCGAGCTTCATCAATCCGTCGCTTCAGAAAGCCAGCCGTGAAGGTGTCGAGGCCGACATCACCGGAGTCGAGTCCGTCGTGCGCTCCAACGTCACGCAGCAGTACATCAACGTTCTGGCGGCCGAGGCGCGTGCCGACCTGCAGGACACGTTGTTGATCGCGGCCGAAGCGCAGGTAGTGCTCGCGAAGGCGCGGGAGATCGTGGGATCCGGAACCCAGCTCGACGTGCGTCGCGCCGAAGTGGCCCGGGGCCAGATCCAGGTGCAGCAAATCCAGGAGCGTAACCAGGTGGACATCGAGAAGCTCCGCCTATTCCAGGAGATGGGGGTGGAGCCGCGCACCGACGTGGAGCTGTCCACCACGTTTGCGGTCGAGCCCTTCAGCCTCGAGCTCGCACGGCTGCTGGCGCTCGCGCGGGAGCAGAACCCGGTGCTGATCGCCACGCGACAGCGCGAGCGGGTGGCCGAGCTCGGAGTAAAAAGGCAGCGCGGCGAGTACATGCCCACGCTGACGATGAGCACGGGGCTGTCCGGCTATACCTACGAATACACCAACCCGAACTTCCTCGTGCAGCAGGCCCGGGGACAGATCATGTCCCAGCAGGCCGCGTGCGTGGAGCGCGAGCAGCGCTTCGCCGCGGCGGGGCTCCCGAACCAGCTCGGCGGCTGCGGGTCAATCGCTTTCACGGACGCGCAGGCCTCCACGCTCAGGCAGCAGAACAACCAGTTCCCATTCGACTTCACCAGCAGCCCGCGGTCGGTCTCCGCTATGCTGTCTCTCCCGGTGTTCGATGGATTCGCGCGCGGGCTGCGCCGCCAGGAAGCAGTCGCCGCGAGCGATGACGCGCGGCACGCGGTTCGTGCCCGAGAGTTGGCCGTGACTACGGAGGTCACCGCCGCGTACCTCACGCTGCAGACCGCGCTGCGCACGGTGGCGCTGCAGGAGCGCAACGCCTCCATGGCCCGCGACGAGATGAAGTTGTCGCAGGACCGCTACCGCATCGGCATGGCGGGATTCATCGATCTCACGCAATCCCGCGATGCGTTCGAGCGCGCCGAGAGCGCGCGCATTGGCGCGATTTACGACTATCACAAGGCCTTTGCCGCGCTGGAAAGCGCGGTCGGCCGGCCTCTTCGCTGACGGAGCGATACATGACGAAAAAGAAAAAATGGTCGATTCTTGCCGGCGCAGCCGTGCTGATCGTCGCGATCGGAGGCATCGCCGCCGCATCCGGCGGCGACGGCGCGACCGAGGTTCGCATCGAGCCCGTGGAGCGCCGCGATCTCGTGGCGTCCGTCACGGCGAGCGGGCAGGTCCAGCCACGCAGGAAGGTGGACCTCAGCGCGGACATCACCGGCCGCATAGTGCGGCTGGCCGTGCGCGAAGGCGACCGCGTCACGAAGGGCCAGTTCCTGCTCGAGATAGATCCATCGAACTACATCGCGGAGTCCGAGCGCTCCGCCGCCGCGGTCGCGAGCAGCCAGGCCAACCTGCGCCAGTCGCGCACGAGTCTCGGCCAGGCCCAGCGCAACTACCAGCGGATGGCCGATCTCAAGCGCGCCAACCCGACGCTCATTTCCGACGAGCAGGTAGAGCAGCTCCGCACGCAGGTGGAAGTCGGAGAGGCCACCGCGCAGGCGGCATCGCACGCCGTGGCGCAGGCCGCCGCGGCTCTGCGGGACGCGCGCAGCCGGCTGGCCAAGACGACCATTGTAGCTCCGATGAGCGGGCAGGTAACGCGTCTGGTTGTGGAAGAGGGCGAGACCGCCATCCAGGGCACGCTGAACAAGGACGCGGCGACGTTGTTGACGATCGCCGACATGAGCGTGCTCGAGGTGAAGGTGAAGGTGGACGAGACGGACGTCTCGACGATCTCGCTGGGCGACTCCGCGATCGTGCAGATTGACGCCTTCGTGGACACGACGTTCCGCGGCCGCGTGGTCGAGATCTCGAACAGCTCGCTCCGCGCTCCCGGGGGCGGAATGCCCGGCTCGACCGATCAGGCGATCGATTACGAGGTGACGGTGGAACTGCTCGACGCTCCGCCGACCACGCGCCCCGACTTCTCGGCGACCGCGAAGATCATCACGGAAACGAGGACGAAGGCAGTCTCGATTCCCATCATCGCGCTCACCGTCCGGGAGGACACCACCGACCGCGAGGCGGACACGGTACAGACCCTCGGACGGCCGCAGCCCAAGGTGCAGGTGGGCAAGCGCGACATCGAAGGTGTATTCGTGGTGGGATCCGACAACAAAGTCACGTTCCGTCCCGTGCGCGTCGGGATCGCGGGCGAGAAGTATTTCGAGGTGCTGTCGGGGCTGCGCGAGAACGAGCGCATCGTGGGCGGTACGTACCAGGCCATCCGCGACCTGAAGGACGGCGGAGAGGTGCGCGAGGAAGAGAAGAAGGACGACGAGCCGAAGAAAACGTGACGCCGGGAGCGATCGACATGGCTGGCCCGGGCGAGCCGGGACTCAGCACGACGGCCGAGAGAAGAATCGTACTCGGCGACGCCGGCGGCGCGCCCGAGAAGGACTGGGTAATCGTCGCGCGCGGTCTCACGCGCGAATATGACATGGGCGGCGAGATTGTCCGCGCGCTCCGGGGCGTGGACATAGCGATCCGGCGCAACGAGTACGTCGCGATCATGGGACCGTCGGGCTCGGGCAAGTCCACGCTGATGAACCTCATCGGCTGTCTCGACACGCCGACCGGCGGCGAATACTGGCTCAACGGGATGCTGGTGTCCGACATGAACGACGACGAGCTCGCCCGCATCAGGAACCGCGAGATCGGCTTCGTTTTCCAGACGTTCAACTTGCTGCCGCGCGCCAGCGCGCTGCACAACGTGGAGCTCCCCCTGGTCTATGGCGGCGTGCCGGCCGCGGAGCGGCGCAAGCGCGCGGCCGAGGCGCTGGACAGCGTGGGTCTGGCGGACAGAATGAGCCACAGGCCCAACGAGCTCTCGGGCGGCCAGCGCCAGCGCGTCGCGATCGCGCGCGCGCTCGTCAACCGTCCGTCCATTCTGCTCGCGGACGAGCCGACTGGTAATCTCGATTCGACTACGTCGGCCGAGATCATGAACGTGTTCGAGACCCTCGCCAGCTCCGGCCAGACCGTGATCATGGTCACGCACGAGGCCGACATCGCCGCCCACGCCCGCCGCGTAGTCGTTCTGCGCGACGGAATGGTGGAGAGCGATGATCGCCGCGAGAAGTTCGCGGCGCGCATCGGCGGATAAGCGGTGCGCCTGCTCGACGCAGTACGGCTGGCCTTCCAGACCCTGCGCGTCCAGAAGCTGAAGAGCTTCTTCACGCTGGCCGGCGTCACGATCGGCGTCATGTTCCTGATCGCCGTCGTCTCGATAGTCGAAGGCATGGGCAGCTACATGGAGAACGACTTCGTAGCCAAGCTCATCGGCGTGAACACGTTCCAGCTGCGCCGCTTCCCGATGATCAGCGACGCCAGCGAGTCCGAGTGGCGCGAGTGGGTGCGCCGCCCGCGCATAACGTTCGACGACGCCCGGGAAGTCGCTGCCGCGCTCCCCGACGACGCGCTGTGGTCGGTCGAGAGCTCCGACAACATCGCGATCGAGTCGCGCTTCGCGCGGCCGCGCGCGCTCGAAGCAATGGCCGTGGACGGCGACTACTTCCGCATCCGGAACATGGAGGTCTCGCAGGGCCGCCTGATCAGCCCGCAGGAGCTCACGCTCGGCTCCCGCGTGGTCGTGATCGGCGAGGAGATCGCGACGCGATTTTTCCCCCGGCTCAGCCCCATTGGCCGCACTCTCAAGGTCGGCGGGACCAGCTACGAAGTGATCGGCGTGGCCGCCAAGCAGGGCTCGATCTTCGGCATGTCCATGGACCGCTTCGTCATCACGTCGGCGAACGCTCCGCTTCAGCGCATCGTCAATCCACACAACCTGATCGACGGCATGAAGGTCAAGAGCTCCACGACCGAAGGCATGTTCGAAGCACGGGAAACGGTGCGCCAGGTCATGCGCAGCCGGCACAGGCTGCGGCCGTCACAGAAGGACAACTTCGTCATGGAGACGTCCGAGTCGGCGCTGGAGTTCTGGACGAAGATCGAGGGCAACCTCGTGATTGCGGGAGTGATCCTTCCGGCCATCGCACTGATCGTGGGAGCCATGGTGATCATGAACATCATGCTGGTCGCCGTGAGCGAGCGCACGCGCGAGATCGGCATCCGCAAGGCGATCGGCGCGAAGTACCGCGACATCCTGGCGCAGTTCCTCGTAGAGGCGACCACGCTCAGCATCATCGGCGCCGCGATCGGAGTCGCGCTCGGGATCATCATATCGCAGGCGATAGCCGCGCTGTCGCCGCTGCCGGCGACCGTAGCGCCCTGGTCCATCGTCATAGGGATCCTCGTCGGCGCCGGGGTCGGCGTGATTGCTGGCGTCTACCCGGCAAGCCGCGCTGCGCGCCTGGACCCAATCGTCGCCCTGAGGGCCGAGTAAGTGAGGCTATCCTCCGCGTGGTTCAACATCGTCGAGGGCGTCGGCATCGCCTTCGACGCGATACGCTCCAACAAAGTGCGCGCCGCGCTCACGATGATGGGCGTGGCCGTCGGAGTGTTCGTGGTGGTGGCGCTGTCAGCCGCCGTGCACGGGATCAATCAGAGCGTCGCGAAGGATCTGGCGTCGGCCGGTCCGACGAGCTTCATGGTGTTCCGGCGGCCGGTCAGCCTGAACGACATGTGCGACGGCACCGACGACACCTGCCCCTGGCGGCGTAATCCTCCGCTGACCCCGGCGGAAGCGCGCGGGATCGAGGCGTTGCCTTCCATCGCTGGCGTGACGTCGCACATCGGCGACGGCGGGAACTTCAGATACAAGGACAAGACGCTTAACGGCGGCCGCGACGCCTTCTCGCATCGGTGGCTCGAAGTGGACGGCGGCGACATAGTAGCGGGGCGCGACTTCACTTACGCCGAGGCGCTCACCGGAGCGCGCGTGCTCGTCGTCAACTCCTCGCTCGCGACCCGGCTGTTCGGAGACTCGGACCCCATAGGGAAGGAAGTCCTGGTCGCCGGCGTGCCGTTCACGGTGATCGGCGTGCACCACAACGTCGGCAGCTTTCTCGGAAAGCCGAGCTCGTCCGCGTCCGGCGGCGACCCGAGAGGGATCGTTCCGCTCGAGGCCGCGCGACGCCATCTCGACACCTCGCCGCGTCGCCTGGATCTGACCATCAAGCCGCGGTCCGACGTGTCGCAGGCGGAGGCGATCGACGAAGTCACCGCGTACCTCCGGGGCAGCCGCGGCCTCCGCCCGAGCGCGCCCAGCAACTTCGCGATCGTGACGTCGGACCAGCTCATGGAGATCTACAACGGCTTCTTCGGCGTGTTCTTCGTGATCATGCTCGCGCTGTCCGCCGTAGGATTGCTGGTCGGCGGTGTCGGCGTGATCGCGATCATGATGATCAGCGTCACCGAGCGCACCCGGGAGATCGGCGTGCGAAAGGCGCTCGGCGCCACGCGTCTCACGATCCTCTGGCAGTTCCTCGTTGAAGCGGCGACGCTGACGAGTATCGGCGCGGGGATCGGCCTGTTCGCCGGCACCTTCGCGGCAATGCTCGTCAGTGAGATGACTCCCATCCCGGCGGAGACGCCGCCGGGAGCAATCGTCGCCGCGCTGGGAGTAAGCGCTCTCACCGGGATGGTGTTCGGACTGTGGCCAGCGATGAAGGCGTCGCGGCTCGATCCGGTCGAGGCGCTCCGCTTCGAGTAGCGCTACGCGGTCGTCGCTGTCTCCGTGCTGACCGGAATCGTGAAAGAAAACACGCTGCCTTCGCCCGCCGCGCTCGTCACCTCGATGCGCCCCCCGTGGGCCTCCACGATCCCTTTCGCGATCGTGAGCCCGAGTCCGCTTCCGAGGCTGGCCGTTTTCTTGGCCTGCCAGTAGCGGTCGAATACGCGGGCGACGTCTTCGGGCGGGATCCCGGGCCCCGTGTCCACGACGTCGAACGCCACGACCGATTCTCCGTGCCGCACGCGGATCACCACGCGCCCGCCTTCCGGCGTGAACTTGATCGCGTTCCCGCCGAGGTTGGAAAATACCTGAAATATCCGGTCTCGATCGGCGTGCACCGGAGGGATCAGCGCCGGCGCCTCGAGCGCCAGCTCGATCGTCTTCGCCAGAGCCAGCGGCCTGAGCGTGTCGATCACCTCTTCGACGAGCGGCGCCACTTCCTGCGGCGAGCGCTGCACCAGCAGCTTCCCGGCGTCGATCGCGTTCATGTCGAGGAGATCGTGGATGAGCCGGTACATGCGCGCCGACTCCCGCTTGACCGCGCTCAGCTGCCGGCGCTCCATCGCGTGGGACTCGTCGTCGGGAACGATGTCCTCCAGCAGGAAGCTCACCGCCATCTGGATCGTGCTCAGCGGATTCTTGAGGTCGTGCGATACGACGGAGACCATCGCTTCCCGCGCGCGGCCGGCCTCCTCGGCGGCGCGGTACAGCACGGCGTGATCGACTGCGAGCGCTGCCCTCTTCCCTATCTCCGTCGCGAACAGCACGTCGCTCTCGGTGTATCGCCGACCCGACTCCGCGGTCGCCACGAAGACCAGCAGCCCCAGCACCCGTCCGCGCGCAAGGAGCGGCACGCCCAGGTACGCGGTAGGTCCGACCTCGCGGATCAGCGCCAGGTGCGTGTCGTCCACGGCGAGCACGCGGAGGAACGCCTCGTCCACGGAATTGATCAGCTGCGCCTCGCCGCTGAGAATCGCCTTTGCCCCGGGATGATTCATCCCGCCGAGGTTTGGCGAATACGCGCGCAGCTTGACGGCCAGCTCCGCCTTGGCGGGGTCGCGGTGCGCCGACGAGCCCCAGTTGACGACGCCCTGTTCGTCCATCAGGCCGATCGCGCAGTAGTCGGCGACCGTGGGAACGGAGAGCTCCACCACGTTCGCGAGCGTTGTCTCGTAATCCAGCGACGAGTCCATGAGCGCGCCGGCTTCGGCGAGGAATTCCCACTTGCTGCCGAGTATCGCCCTGCGCCGACGCTCGGCGGTCTCGCCGAGCTTCGCGAACCGCGCGCGCCAGCTGCTCGAATCGCTCATCGTATCCCAAAGTACAGCCGAAGCTGATTCGCGGCCAACACGTCGTCTGGCGGACTTGTGGCGGTCGCCGCACCCGGGTTTGTTTGGCTGATGCCGATGCCGATACGATGACCGCGGGCGAGACTGCTGAAGACGCGGCGGAGTACGCCGCTCCCTGGATCGAAAGGCTCGCGCGCGTGGGGTTCGCCGCGAAAGCCCTCCTGTACGCCATGATCGGATTGCTCGCCGCGCACATGCCGTTCGGAAACGGCGGCCGGCCGCCGTCCGCGCAGAACGCCATGCACAGCGTGCAGCACGCGCCGGGAGGACGACTGATGATCGGCGCCGTCGCCATCGGCCTCGTCGGCTACGCCATCTGGCGCGTCGTGGAGGCCGTTGCCGATCCGGAGCGACGTGGAAACGGCGTGAAGGGTCTCGCTGTGCGCGCGAGCTTTCTGTTCCGCGGGATCGTCCACGCCGCCCTCGCCTTCACGGCATTTCGACTCGCCTTCGGAAGCATGGTGGAGAACGACGGGAACGATGCCGAGCGATGGGCCGCGCGAGCTCTCGGAATCACCGGAGGCCGATGGGTGCTGTGGCTGGTCGCGCTTTCGATCGGAGCGTTCGGACTTTACCAGTTGTATCGCGCCTTCGCGGCCAAGTTGAGCAAGCAGCTCCAGTTCGGCAGGATCTCGGAGGAA
>DATLBG010000149.1:0-7269 GCA_035527035.1 Gemmatimonadaceae bacterium
AGCATCGCAGAGCAGGTGGGAATCCTTCCGGGGACCGAGCTCAGGACGGTCAACGGGCGAAAGCTGGCGGATTTTCTCGACTGGGAATTCCTCACGGCCGACGACGAGCTCGTAATCGAGGCAGCCCTGCCGGACGGAGAGGAGATGCTGCTCGAGATCGAGCGACCCGACGCAGAATCCCTCGGCGTCGTTCTCGAGCCGCCCAACATCCGGCGATGCGCCAACCGCTGCGAGTTCTGTTTCATCGAAGGACTGCCGCAGGGGCTGCGACGCTCGCTGTACGTCCGCGACGACGACTATCGGCTCTCCTTCGCGTACGGCAACTTTGCCACCCTGTCAAACCTCAAGCAGCGCGACATCGACCGCATCCTCGAGTACCGCCTCTCTCCGCTGTACGTCTCGGTGCACGCCACGAACTGGGAAGCGCGCAAAGTTCTGCTGAACAACCCGCGCGTGCCGAACGTCGTGGAGCAGCTCGCGAAGCTCGCGGCCGGCGGGATCCGGTTTCACTGTCAGATGGTGATCGTGCCGGGGCTGAACGACGGGGCCGTCCTCGAAGAATCCATAAGCGACCTTTGGAACCTCGGCGACGCCGTCCTGTCGTGCGCTGTGGTACCCGTCGGACTGACGCAATTCTCACATCTGTACACCGGCGAGACGATGGACGCGAGGAACGCCACGCACATCCTGGAGCAGGTCGAAGCCTGGGGGGCGCGAGCGCAGCGCGAGCGCGGGGAAACCTGGATCGCGGGCTCCGACGAGCTGTATCTCCTCGCCGCGCGCGAGCTGCCGGGGGAAGAGTTTTACGGGGAGTTCGCCCAGATCGAGAATGGTGTCGGGGCTGTAACCTCGCTGCGGAAGCAGGTCCGTGAAGGGCTCGACCGGCTCGACCGGCTCGACGGAATGCGCATCGGAGTCGTTACGGGCAAGTCCATGGAGCCGCTTATGCCCGAGCTGCTCGCAGAGCTTCATCGCGTGACGGGCGCGACTTTCGAGTTGATCCCGATGGTGAACACGCTGTTCGGGCCCGCGATCGGTACGGCCGGACTCCTCGTGGGCGCCGATCTTCGCGCGGCATTGGAGGGGCGCAGCGACCTCGATCTCGCGTTGATCCCCGCCGAGACGATCAACGACGACGGGCTGTTCCTCGACGACGATTCGCTGGTCGCGCTGCGGGCGGCGATGCCGATCCCGGTGTTGCCCTCCTACGATTTCGTCGATGTCCTCGAGCGCGCGCCGCTCGAAGCGGCGCTGGCCGCATGAACATTCCAGTCATCGCGATCGTCGGCCGGCCCAACGTCGGAAAGTCGGCGTTGTTCAACCGGATCATCGGAGAAAACTCGGCGATCGTGAGCGACGAGGCGGGGACCACCCGCGACCGGCACTTCGGGCGCGCAGACTGGAACGGCCGCCAGTTCTGGCTGGTGGACACCGGCGGGCTCGCCGACGATCCGCGCATGCCGATGGACGTCGAAATCCGCCGCCAGGTGGACGAGGCCATCAGCGAGGCTGATCTGATGCTGTTGGTTGTGGACGCCAAGCAGGGGCTGCATCCGAGCGATCGCAAGGTTGTGGATCTGCTGCGGGACTCGCAGAAGCCCTGGCTGCTGGTCGCCAACAAAGTCGATAATCCGGCGAGCACCGACTTTTTCGAGTTCTACGAGCTGGGTGCTGGCGATCCGCTGCCGGTGTCGGCCGCCAACGGCAAGAACTCCGGCGATCTTCTCGACGTGATCGCCGAGAACATCCCCGCGGCCGCGGAGGAGCTGCCCGACGAGCTGCGCGTAGCCGTCGTCGGACGGCCGAACGTCGGGAAGTCGTCGCTCGTAAACAAGCTCCTCGGTGAGGAGCGACTTGTCGTCGCCGACGAAGCCGGCACTACGCGCGACGCGATCGACACTCCGATGAACTATCATGGCCGGCAGATCGTATTCGTGGACACGGCCGGCCTGCGTCGCCAGTCGAAGGTGAGCGACGGAATCGAGTTCTACTCGACGCTCCGTACGCGACGCGCCATAGAGAGCGCGACGATCTGCGTTCTGATGATCGACGCGGTCGAAGGCCTGCACAACCAGGATCTGAAGATCGCGAACCTCGCGTGGGAAGCCGGCCGCGGCTTGATCGTGGTCGTGAACAAGTGGGACCTCGCCGACAAGGACGAGAAAAGCACGGCAAAGTTCGAGAAGGAAGCAGGCGAGAAGGCGCCATTCCTGAAGTTCGTTCCGTTCCTGTTCACTTCCGCGCTCACCGGTCAGCGCGTGCAGAAGCTGTACGACGTGATCGTCGAAGTGGACGCGGAGCGGCAAAAGCGGATCTCTACGTCCCAGGTGAACAACACTCTGGGCGAGCTCGTCGCGCGGAGGCAGCCCCCGCAGGCCGCGGGTCATGAAGTGAAGCTCAACTACGCGACCCAGGTCGAGACGGCGCCGCCGATGATCGCCGTGTTCGGGAACAATCCGGACAAGGTGCAGGAGCACTACATCAGGTACCTGCACAACGGTTTTCGCGAGGCGTGGGGGTTCACCGGGAATCCGCTGCGGGTCGTCATGCGGCGGAAATCGGGCTGACGTGCACCCCGTCGCCGCGGTCGTGATCGCGTACCTGGCCGGCTCCATCCCGTTCGCGTACCTCGCGGGCAAGGCGCGTGGTGTGGATCTGAGAAAGCACGGGTCCGGCAATCTCGGCGCGACCAACGCTGTGAGAGTGCTGGGCGTTCCAACCGGCGCCGCGGTATATCTGCTCGACACTCTGAAGGGGTTTCTTCCGGTATTCGTGCTGGTGCCCATGGTGGCCGCGGATCGGCTGGATCTGTGGGCCATCGCCATCGGCGTTGCCGCCATCGTGGGGCATGTTCGACCGGTATACCTCGGGTTCCAGAAGGGCGGGAAGGGAGTGGCTACAGCCGGCGGCGTGTTTCTCGCGCTTGCCCCGGTCGCAACAGCGCTCGGGTTGGCCGTCTGGCTGCTCGTGTTCCTGCCGAGCGGGTACGTGAGCCTCGCGTCCATCGCGACGGCCGCGCTGTTTCCGCTCGCGATGCTGGCCACTGGTACGCCGGTGCGCTCGGCGCTGTTTGCCGCGGCCGTGGCAATGGCGCTGTTCGTCATTTGGACGCACCGCGCGAACATCGCCCGCTTGCGGCGCGGGGAAGAGCATCGGTTCCGGCGCGGCAAGCGCGCGCCGGATGAAAGCCACGCCGTCTCCCGGGGCAGCTGAGCTTGGCGGAGCGGTGCGCCGTCATCGGTGCCGGAGCGTGGGGAACCGCGCTCGCGGACCTGCTTGCGCGCTCGGGAAACGAGGTCGCGCTGTGGGCGCGTGAGGCCGACGTGGTGGAAAGCGTCAACGCGTCGCACCGGAACCGCTTTCTTGGGGATCACGCGATTCACCAATCCGTGCGCGCCTTCGCGGATGCCGGGGAAGCAGTGCGCGATGCGCGGGTAGCGATCTTCGTGACGCCGTCCCACGCGCTGCGCCCGGTCGCGAAGACCGTGCGTCCGGCGCTGACGAAGGGCACGGTGGTCGTGATCGCCAGCAAGGGAGTCGAAGAGAACACCCTCGCTCTGATGAGCGACGTCGCGACCGAGGAGCTGGATTCACCGCCGCTCGTTGCGCTGTCGGGACCCACATTCGCGAGCGAGGTCGCCGCGGGCCAGCCTACGGCGATCGTCGCGGCCTCGGCGGACGAGGCAACCGCGCTCGTGGCGCAGCGGATATTCAGCGGCTCGAATCTCCGGCCATACACGCACGACGACGTGATCGGCGTCGAGGTCGGGGGCGCGCTGAAGAACGTGATGGCCGTCGCCACCGGAATAGCGGACGGGCTCGGTCTCGGACACAACGCGCGCGCGGCGCTGATCACCCGGGGGCTGGCGGAGATGACGCGGCTGGGCGTTTCGCTGGGCGGCAAGCCCGCGACGTTCGCCGGGCTGGCTGGGCTGGGCGATCTCGTGCTGACGTGCACCGGCGGCTTGAGTCGGAACCGCGCGGTCGGCGTGGCCGTGGGGAAGGGCGCGTCGCTGGCCGATGCGCTCGCTGGCAGGGAAACGGTGGCGGAGGGAGTGATAACGACTCGGAGCGCGCGTGCTTTGGCGGCGCGGGAGGGAGTGGAGATGCCAATCGTGGACGCCGTCTATCGCGTTCTCTTCGAAGGGGAGCCCGCGCGGGAAGCGATGCGCGGTCTCATGGCGCGCGGGCTAAGGTCGGAGGGCGACTGATGGCGGCCCAGCGCAAGGGGAACGGCGGAGGAAATCAGGTCCGGGAGTTCTTCTCCATCGGGGACGTGTGCGGCCTCACCGGGCTGAAGCCGCACGTGCTCCGGTACTGGGAGAGCCAGTTCAAGTTCCTGAGCCCGGCCAAGAATCGCTCCGGCAACCGCGTGTACCAGCGCAAGGAAGTCGAGCTGATAATGCTGGTGAAGCACCTGCTTTACTCCGAGAAATACACGATCGACGGAGCCAGGCAGAAGATCGAGGACCACCGGAAGGCCGGCGAGCTGCGGGCGGTCGCGCGCGCGGCACTGGATTCGCAAACGGTAGGCTCGATGGAGCAGGACCTCAAGGAAATTCTGGCACTTCTCGACGGAACCCAACCAACCAAATGATCAACAAAGTTCTGGCCATCATCCCGGCCTACAACGCGGGCGAGCTGCCCGCCAAGGTCGCCCTCGGCCTCAAGAACGCGCTCCCGAACGCCACGATCCTGGGAATCGACGATGGATCCACGGACGAGACGCGCGCCGTTCTGCGGAAAGTGTGCGACAAGATGATCGAGTTCGACGTCAACCGAGGGAAGGGAACCGTGCTCCGCGCCGGCTTCGCGTACGCCATCGAGCACGGATACGACGCGGTGCTCACGATCGACGCGGACGGCCAGCACGATCCGGCTTTCGCGCCCGCGATCATCAAGGCGCTGGAGAACGCGGACATCGTCATCGGGGCGCGGCAGATCAGCGGCAAGGCCGTGCCGTGGCACCGGCGCATCGCGAACATCCTGTCATCGGCAACGACGCGCGCGATCGCGAAGGTCAACATCAGCGACAGTCAGTCGGGTTACCGCGCGTTCCGCACGGAGGTTCTGAAGAACGTGCATGCCGTAGGCGACCGGTACGACTACGAGCAGGATTTCCTGTTCCGCTCCGCGCGGCAGGGATACCGGTTTGCGGACGTGCCTATCTCCACGGTCTATGGAGCGCCCAGTCACTTTCGGGCGGCGGTGGATGCCGGGCGGATCATTCGCGTTCTCTGGCGGCACAAAGCGGGCATCTTCCGCTAGTGCGAATACTGCTCTCGAATGACGACGGCGTATTCGCGCATGGTCTCAAGTGTCTGATTCGAGCGGCCGAGCCGCTCGGTGAGGTAACGGTAGTCGCGCCCGACCGGGAACAGAGCGCGGCAAGCCATTCGCTGACTCTGCACCATCCCGTGCGGCCGCGGAAGGTTGACGAGCGCACCTGGCAGGTTGACGGAACGCCGACGGACTGCGTGATGCTCGCGGTCGAAGCGCTGCTGCCGGAGCGCCCGGACTTCGTGATAAGCGGGATCAATCACGGGCAGAACATGGGCGAAGACGTGCTGTACTCGGGAACGGTCGCCGCGGCGATGGAGGGGCTGTCGCTCGGCATTCCTTCGTTCGCGATCTCCTTCGCCGGCGGAGACCTGCGAGCCGACACGTCGATGCTCGACGATCAGATCGAGCCGTTGTCCGCGCTGCTGCGGCACCTGACGACGCTGCCGTCGTATCCGAGCGATACGCTGTTCAACATCAATCTTCCGCCGCTTCCGGCATCCGAGATCAAGGGCGTGCGGCTCACGCGTCTGGGGAGGCGGGTGTACTCCAACTCGCTGATGCCGATGAAGGATCCGTGGGGGCGCGACATCTTCTGGATCGGCGGCGGCTCGATCGAGTGGTCCGGCGAGGAGGATTCGGACTTTCGAGCGATCGCGGACGGCTACATCTCGCTCACCCCGC
Organism: Gemmatimonadaceae bacterium; assembly: GCA_035527035.1. GTDB lineage: Bacteria > Gemmatimonadota > Gemmatimonadetes > Gemmatimonadales > Gemmatimonadaceae > JACDCY01. Next base: position 5,965 of record DATLBG010000149.1, read on the forward strand.
TCTCGCTCGATCTCACGCACACGAAGTGTCTCAACGACCGGGAGAGCTGGTGGCGGGAGCTGTAGAGCCGGAGCTGCGCGGCCCGCGCCGCCGGCTCGTCGAGCAACTCCAGGAGCAGGGAATCCGGGACCTTGCGGTGCTCAAGGCGATCGATGAAACGGCGCGGCACCTGTTCGTGCCGCAGGCCGTGCGGCATCGCGCGTACGAAGACTCCGCGCTGCCGATAGGAAACGGCCAGACGATATCGCAGCCCTCCATCCACGCGCGGTATCTGGAGTTGCTCCATCTCAGCGGCTCCGAGAAAGTCCTCGAGATCGGCACCGGCTCCGGCTATCAAACCGTGTTGTTGTCGCACCTTGCCGCGCAGGTGTTCTCCATAGAGCGTGTGGCTCCGCTGCTCGAGAGCGCGCGGGCGATCATCCAGCAGACCGGCGCCCGAAACATCTCGCTGCTGCTAGGCGACGGCACCCTCGGCTGGCGGCAGTACGCGCCTTACGACGCCATTCTCGTCAGCGCGGCGGCGCCCGATGTCCCGCAGTCATACGTGGAGCAGCTGGCCGAAGGCGGCAGGCTGCTGATACCGCTCGGCGACCGCGAAGAGCAGATTCTGTATCTGATGGTGAAGCGCGGGGAGAGCCTCGAGCGTACCGAGATCGCGCCTGTGCGCTTCGTGCCTCTCGTCGGAAAGCACAGCTGGGACGATTGACGGCTGTTGGCAGGGAACCCTCCCTCCGATAGGTTGTACTGGCTTGAATAATCCTCGAGCGCTATGACGGACGACTCGGAGCGCGACCCAGCGAGAAGTCAGCGGCCGGCGCCGCCGTACAAGCGGCGGCCGGGCGACGTATGGCGCGAGGAGCTCCCGCCGATCACGCGGTATCTGTACGACTTCAAGTCGGAGCAGCCGGAGCCGCAGTTCCAGCCGCTCGAATTCGATTCGCCCCGCGAGCCGGTTCTCGAGTCCATCGAGTGGAAGACGCCCGTGCCTGCGCAAGCGCGGATGACCCCGCAGGAGCGCGAAACGGGCGCGTGGATTCTCGAGGAGTGGGAGCAGTATGATTGGAGAAAGGCCGCGACGCTCACGGCCGATCCTGATATCGTCGCGGCCCAACACGCGTGGGACGACCTGGACTGGGAGGACGACGCGCGCGGCGAAGGGCGGCGACGCCAGCCCGAAATGGTGGCGACGATTCTCGAAGCCATCGCGCGGCGAATTCGGGCGGGCGAGCTACGAGTGGGCGGAGGGCCGGGAATGACGGATGAAGCCGCGCTGACGGCGGTGTTGGCGGCGCTGCTCGGAGTGCG
>DATLBG010000150.1:0-3749 GCA_035527035.1 Gemmatimonadaceae bacterium
GTTCCTCGTGCAGGGCACGCTGTATCCCGACGTGATCGAGTCGGTGTCGGCGACCGGCGCTCCGTCGCAGACGATCAAGACGCATCACAACGTCGGCGGCCTCAAGCCCGGGATGAAGTTCAAGCTGATCGAGCCGCTGCGAGAGCTGTTCAAGGACGAGGTGCGCAACGTGGGGCGGGAACTGGGATTGCCCGAGGAGATGGTGGGGCGCCACCCGTTTCCCGGGCCGGGTCTGGCAATCCGGATCCTCAGCGACGTGAACCGCTCGAAGCTCGACACGCTGCGAGCGGCCGATGCGATTTATCTCGAAGAGATCCGCTCCGCAGGATTGTACGACGAAATCTGGCAGGCCTTCGCGGTGCTGCTGCCGGTGCGGAGCGTGGGGGTGATGGGTGACGAGCGGACGTACGACAACGTGGTCGGGTTGCGCGCGGTCACGAGCACGGATGGGATGACGGCAGACTGGTTCCCGTTTCCGCCTGAGGTGCTTGGTCGGATCGCGAGCCGCATCATCAATGAAGTCGCTGGGGTCAATCGGGTGGTATACGACGTGAGTTCGAAGCCGCCGGCGACGATCGAATGGGAATAAGCCAGCTGACAACAGGTTCGGGTAACAGGTTGTAGGTCGTAGGTGGTGGTTAACTACCGGTTTCGGGTCAACGGTTGTAGGTAGTTCCGCCGCAACCACCGACCGTGAACCGTTAACCCGTTGTTAACCAGAACCTACGACCTATTACTTGTTACCCGAACCTGCTTTTGGCTAACTCACGACTGCCCTTAAACCTTCGGCGGTACGGAGGCATCTATGGTGGTAGACAGGGATGCCAACCACCTCGGCAGTTCTCCGCCATGACCCACGTGTGCATCTGACCGGCCCCTCCGCTCACGACGCGGGCGACGATCTCGTCGCGCTGGCCCGGTCTGGTGATCACGCCGCGTTCGAGCAGCTGTACATCGCTCACTCGCCGCGCGTGTTCGCGCTGTGCCTCCGACTGGCAGGTGGGAACCGCGTCGCGGCTACTGCGCTGCTGCAGGATGCGTTCATCGCGGCGTGGCGAGGGTTGCCACGCTTCCGGGGCGACGCGCCGTTCACATCGTGGCTGCACCGGCTGGCGGTGAATGCGATGCTGCAGAACGCGAGGTCGGACAAGAGGCGGTCGGCGCGAGTGCTGTTCATGGACGACTCGACGATACCGGGCGCGGAGTCGCGAGCGGACCGGCCCGACATTTCCATGGATCTTGAGGACGCGATCGCGCGGCTGCCGGCGGGCGCGCGGACGGCTTTCGTTCTGCACGACATAGAAGGTTACCAGCACAATGAGATCGCCGAGCAGTTGGGAGTGGCCGTGGGAACCGTGAAGGCGCAGGTGCACCGCGCGCGAGGACTACTCATGAAGAGCCTGAATAGATGAGCGACAACATGATGGACGACGCGCGACTGCGAGCGCTCAAGGCGATGGCCGATCGCCTCCCGCGCGAGATCGAGCCTCCCGCTGAAGCGTGGGATGCGGTGCGCGCGCAGATCGAGCGTGACGGAGCGGCGGGGCGCGCCCCGGGCGACGTCGCATTCTGGCAGCGCCCCGGCTTCCTCATCGCAGCCTCGCTGCTGCTCGCGGCCGGCTCGTCGACGGCGACGTTCCTGGCGCTGCGCGATCGCGAGGCGCGGCCCGGAACAGTTGCGCAGTCTGCCGGGCCCGCGCCGGTCGCCGCCGCCGGGACAGTTTCGACGCTCGCGCAGTTCTCGGGGAAGGAGAACGATTATCTGCGCCGGGTGAACGGACTGGTGGCCATCCTGGAGAGCGGAAACGCCGCGCTCGCGCCCGAAACCATCCTCAAGGTCAGGGAGAGTCTGGCGATCATCGACGCCGCAATCCTCGAGGCCCGCGCGGCGCTGGCGCGCGATCCCGCGAATCGCGAGCTGATCGAAATGCTCGAATCCACGTACGAGAAGAAGCTCGATCTGCTGCAGCGGACGACCGAGATGGCGAGGAGCTAGCGTGCGCATCCGTCTGGCACCGGCGCTTCTCATTCTTGCGCTCCCTCACGTCGCGGAGGCACAGACACGGGTCAGTCGTTCGCTGCCTTTGAATCCGGACGGTGGTGTGCGAATTCACGCGCTTGTCGGCACGGTGACTGTGCGCGGCTGGGATCGTGACTCCGTGACGATCCGCGGCTCGCTTGGCGCGGGCAACAGGCTCCACGCGGGCGGCGGGAGAGCGGGAGTCAAAATGTTCGTGGAATCCGAAAACGATCTCAGTCCCGCGGCGAGTACTCTCGAGATCATGGTTCCGGCGCGGGCCAAGCTCTGGATCAAAACAGCGACGGCCGACGTTAGAGTCGCGGGCGTGACGGGAAGCATCGACGTGTACGTGATCAGCGGCGCCATTGACATCACCGGGCGGGCGGCCGACATCAACGCGGAAGCGATCGACGGCACCATTCTCATTCGCGGCACGCCGGGCTGGCTGCGGGCGAAGAGCGCGAGCGGCGCGGTCTCTTTCTGGGGGACGAGCCGTGACGTGACTCTCTCGACCGTGAGCGGGCGCATCGTCGTTGACGGCGACGCTAATCCACGGGGCGTGTTCGAGCGCGGCAGGTTCGAGTCGGTCACCGGCGACATCAGCTTCCGCGGCGGAATCGAGCGCGGCGCGGACTTGCGCTTCGATACGCACGCGGGCGCGGTGGACGTCACGCTCCCGCAGCGCGGAGCGGACCTCGAGGTAACGACGATCTCCGGGACGATTCAGAACGGCGCGAGCCCGGCGAGACCCCTGGCCGGCCGTTACGGCCGAGGTGCCGAGCTCAAGACAACCGTCGGGGACGGCGGAGCAGGCGTGTCCATCAGAACCTTCCGCGGCGCCATCAACATTCGACGCGCGAAGTAACGTTCCAACTCGCGACGTGCGCGCGGCATCCTACTAGAGCATGGCAGCATCCACTCTCATCGGAGCCGAACATGAAGTTCTCCCCACGCAGTCGCACGCTTGCCGTAGCCGCGCTGTCGCTCATTGTCGCTGGAGTCGCCGTCGCGGGACCGCCATGGATCGCGGTCGAGTATCCCGTCAACCCGCACGATCCAGCCACCCGCGACGCTTTCATGACCGTGCGCACGTACCATCACGGCGATCTTGTAGGCTACGAGCTGACCGGCACCGCTGAAGGACTCGTGAACGGCCAGCGTCGCTCGGCGCAGCTCGACATCCGGCGGCTGCCCCAAGCGGGCTCGTACGCCGTTCGATGGAGTAAGCCGGCGCAGGGAACGTGGGTGCTCGTCGTGTCGAGCAAGCGCGATGGAGAGCACATGGCGACGGCGGTGGTGACGGTGGACAACTCCGGCCGCGTCGCGAGAGTCAGCGTGCCGTCGAGAGCGATCGAGGGAGGGAGATGGCAGGTGCCGAGAGCCGTCGCAGCTACAGAGGTGAATGCAATGCTGCGCGGGGGATCGGCACTCTAGCTGCGCTTGACGAGGAATCCAAGCTGGTGGGCGCGCCAGTTAGCCAGGAAGTCAGCGCTCCAGTTGCCCTTGCTGGGCGCCTGGCAAGCTGGCGGGCTGGTGTGCTCACAAGCTTGGATTCCCCTGCAGCCACCTCGTAGCCGGAAAAGCTTAGACGTGCTTTTCCTCAAGCAGCGCCATGAACTCAGCCGGCTCCCCGATCTCCATCAACCGCTCCGGCACGTCCTGCTCTTTGCTGAACTGCGCGATCTTGCCGAGCACCGGCAGGTACTGATTCGACACCTCGAGCGGCGGC
>DATLBG010000151.1:0-20729 GCA_035527035.1 Gemmatimonadaceae bacterium
CGCAGGTCCACACCGGCCTCGCCGAACAGGCAGGTGCGCAGCCGGCCGTCAGCGGTAAGACGCACGCGGTTGCACGATGCGCAGTAGGTGTGCGTCATCGGCGTAATCACGCCCACCGTGCCTGGCGCCCCCGCGTACCGATGATATACGGCTGGCCCGTTTCCCCGTGTTGGGCCCTCGCACGGAATCATCGATCCCAGCGCGGACAAGCGGTCGAGTATCTCGTCGCTCGGCACCACATGCTCCCAGGTCGCGCCGCGCATGTCGCCGACGGGCATCAGCTCGATGAACCGCACGTGCCACTCGTGATCCAGCGTCAAGCGCGCAAAATCCAGGATCTCCTCGTCGTTGATCCCGCGCATGACGACCACGTTCACTTTCACCGGCGAGAACCCCTCCCGTTCGGCGGCGATCAGCGCGTCGATGGGCGGAGTCGCCACAGTGCGCCGCGCGATGTCGCGCACGCGTCCGGGCCGCAGGCTGTCTACGCTTATGTTCACGCGGTCGAGCCCCGCGGCCCTGAGCTTCGGCGCGTGCTCCGGAAACCGGGTCCCGTTGGTGGAGAGCGCGATGTCTTCGATGCCGGGAATGGCACGGAGCATCGCCACGAGCTTCTCGAGCTCCGGCCTTATCGTGGGCTCGCCGCCCGTCAGCCGCAGCCGTCGCAGCCCGAGGGGCGCGAGCTGTCCAACCACTTCCGCGATCTCTTCGTACGACAGGATCTCGCTCCGCGGCAGCCACTGCATCCCCTCCTCCGGCATGCAGTACAGGCAGCGGAAGTTGCACCTGTCCGTCACGGAGATGCGCAGATACTCGATGCTGCGGCCGAAGGCGTCCCTCACCCGACTACCTCGGCGACCGGCCCCGGCTGCGGCGCGTCGTCGGCGGCACGGGTAGGATCCACCCACTCCCGAGAGCCATCGGCGTAGTGCTCGAGCTTCCAGATGGGCACTTTCTTCTTGATCTCCTCGATGGCGTACCGGGTCGCGTCCATCGCCGCCTGCCGGTGCGGATGCGCCGCGACGATCGCGATGCTCACCTCTCCCAGCTCGAGAAATCCAAGCCGGTGCTCCACAACAATATGCTCGATGCCGAACCGGTCGCGTGCACGGGAGAGGATCCCGCCGATCTCCCGGACCGCCATGGGCTCGTACGCCTTGTATTCGATCCCTGTAACCTGGCGGCCGTCGTTGACGTTTCGAACGGTGCCAAGGAAAACCGAGGCGGCCCCACAGGATGGGTCGGCGACTTCGGCGATCATCGCGGCGACGTCGATCGGACGTGTTACGAGAGCCGCGCGCATCTAACCCCCTGCGACTGGCGGAATTAGCGCGACTTCATCGCCGGACGAGAGCGCGTCGTCCAGGGTTGCGTATCGTTCGTTCAGCGCGACCAGCGGGCGGGCTGGAATGGCCGTGGGCGATTTCGCCCGCACCGCGTCGACCGCGTCGCCCACGGTGGATCCTACCGGTAGTAGTAGTCGGACTTCGCCCGAGCCGTAGGCGTCGGCGTAGGAGGCGAACAGCAGCGCCTTCACCTCTACCTCCCCCGCCACGGTCCTACTCGGGAAGGGCGTGCATCTCTTCGTCGGTAAGATTCGCGACGAGAGCGCGGAGCTCCTTGGAGGGCTTGAAGACTGGCACCGGGCGCGCGGAAACCTCTACAGGAGAACCGGTTCGGGGATTTCGCGCCATGCGCGTCTTCCGCTGGCGGATCTTGAACGTGCCGAAACCGCGGACCTCGATGTTCTTCTGTTCCTTCAATGCGTCCTTGATCGCTTCCAGGAAAGCGTCGACGACTCGAGCACAGTCCTTCTTGGAGATCATCGGACCGGCCGTCTTCGCGATCTCGGCGGTCACGTGCTCGACAAGGTCGGCCTTCGTCATGTCTTGGCCTCAGTTAATTACAGCGCTGAAAACGCTGTAAGTCAATCGAAGCTAGGACGTTAGTCGTTGTGTGTCAAGCATTTAAAGGACTTTGGCGGCGCCGGTGACGGCTGCCAGAAACTCCTGAAAAAGCGGTCGCGCGTCGTGCGGGCCCGGCGCCGCCTCGGGGTGGTACTGCACCGCGAACACGGGCAGCTCCCGGTGGCGCATCCCTTCGATCGACCCGTCATTGAGGTTCAAGTGGGTCACCTCGAGCGCGGGAGCCCCGGGGATGCCCGCCTCGCTCCCTTCCACGGCGAACCCGTGGTTCTGGGACGTGATCAAGACTTTGCCCGTGGACAGCTCACGGACGGGATGATTTCCGCCCCTGTGGCCGTACGGCATCTTGACCGTAGAGCCGCCGAACGAAAGCCCGATCAACTGGTGCCCCAGGCAGATACCGAACATCGGGATCCCCTTGCCTGCCAGGTGCTTGATCGTAGCGGGAGCATACGTGACTGCCGCGGGGTCGCCCGGACCGTTGGCCAGAAATATCCCGTCCGGCGCCATTTCGAGCACTTCCTCGGCGGGAGTGTTCGACGGGACCACAGTTACGTGACATCCATTCTCGTCGAACAGACGCAGAATATTGCGTTTGATTCCGAAGTCGTACGCAACAATGTGATGCGGCGCCTGCGGGTTGCCCCACTTATAGGCTTTTCTGGTGGAGACTACGGAAGCGAGATCCATCCCTTCCATCGACGGGCATGCGTCCAGTACCGCCAGCGTCTCCGCCGTGGCCGCCACACCCTCGGCGATGATCCCCCGCATCACTCCGGCGGACCTCAGGTGGCGCGTAAGGCGGCGCGTGTCAACTTCTTCGATGATGGGGATTTGCGCTTCGAGTAGCCAACCCCGAAGGTCGCCGGTAGCCCGCCAGTTGGAATGCGTCCGCGAAAGCTCGCGCACTACCACCCCCGATACCTGCGGCGAGGCCGACTCGGGGTCTTCGGTGTTGATGCCGTAGTTGCCGATCTGCGGGGCGGTCATCACCACGATCTGGCCACGGTATGACGGATCGGTGAACACTTCCTGGTACCCGGTCATGTTCGTGGTGAACACGACCTCGGCCGCGGCGCCCGGCGGGTGACCGTGGACGCGGCCGAGAAAAAGGGTTCCGTCCTCTAGGAGGAGGAACCCCGGATTGGAGCCCGGCGCCGCCACCGCCAAGCTACGGTGTGCGCCCCGCCGGCGGCGGCTGCGTCCCCTGTGGAGTCGTTGGAGCCGGCTCGAGCGGCACAGCCGGCGCCGGACCCGTAGGAGCCGGAGCGGCTTGCTGCTGCGGCGTGCCGGACAGCGGCCGGTCCAGAACCGACTCGGGCGTGCGCGGCCGCGAGGACATCAGCTGCAGTATGAAAGCGAGCGCGAGGAAAGCTCCGCCGAGCCACCAGCTCGCCCGAGTGAGAACATTGCCTGCCTGCCGCGTGCCGATGATCGAATCCGCGGACGAGCTGGCGCCGCCGAAGCTGGCTGCCATGCCGCCGCCCTTCCCAGCCTGCATCAGCACCACTCCGATCAGGAGCACTGCGTCGATTATCAGAATGACGAGCAGAAATGTGTACATCGGTTCTTGTAGGGGATTGGTGGTGCGTCAATATCGCGGATGCGGCCGCGTTCTCCAAGTCCGCGCGTCCACCGCGGGTGCCTCAGTCGCCGGAGGCGAGCTCTCCCTGAGCGATTTCAGCCGTGGCCCGCGTCCGCGCGATGGAGATCCAGCTTGCCGTGTCGAGGCTCGCTCCCCCGACGAGCACGCCATCCACATCCGGAGCGGAGAGCAATCCGGGCGCCGTCCCCGGTGTCACGCTGCCTCCGTACAGCACGGGTATCGCTCCGGCCCGGTCGCCGACGATCGATTTGAGCTCGGTGCGAATCAGCGCGTGAATGGCGCTGGCGTCCTCGGCGGTGGCTGTACGCCCGGTGCCGATCGCCCACACCGGCTCGTACGCGACGATGGGATTGAATGAGTCGATCTGCGCGAGCTTGGAGAAGCCGGCCTTCAGCTGCCGCAGCACCACGCTTTCGGTCTTCCCGGCTTCTCGCTCGTCGAGCTTCTCGCCGACACACAGCATGGGTCGAAGCCCGGAGCGCTCCGCCGCGGAGCACTTCCGGGCGCAATCTTCGTCGGTCTCTCCGAAGACGTGACGTCGCTCGGAGTGTCCCACGAGAACCACCGTGGCCCCTGCGTCGCGCGCGATGGGGCCCGAGATCTCGCCTGTGAATGCGCCCGTGTCTTCCCAATGGATGTTCTGCGCGCCCACGAGAATGTCCGACCGTCCCTCCTTCTCGTGCGCCACCGTTGCAATGGAGGCGGCAGGCGGGAAGAAGATGATGGTGCGGTCGTAGTGCCGCGGGTACTGGGTGAGAAAGGTCTTCATGAACGCGCGCGCCTCGCTCGGCCCGTGATTCATCTTCCAGTTCGCGGCGAAAATCGGATGGTTCATGCTGCGCGATCCTCCAAAGCTTCCACGCCGGGCAGAGGCTTCCCTTCCAGGAACTCCAGCGAGGCGCCGCCTCCCGTGGAGACGTGACTCATCCGCTCGCTCAGACCCGCTTCCGCGACAGCCGCCGCGGAATCCCCACCGCCAACTATGGTCACCGTTCCCCTATCCGTCGCGGCCGCCATCGCGCGCGCCACGGACTCCGTTCCCTTCGCAAAGGCCGGCGTCTCGGAGACGCCCATCGGGCCATTCCAAATCACGGTCTTGGCGGAGCCGATGGCACGCGCGTAGGACTCCGCCGTCGCGGGGCCGATGTCGAAGATCGCCTCGCCAGCCGGAACTCCCGCGCGGTTCACCGTGTGCGCGCGCTCCGGCTGATCCATCGCCGGCGCTACCACGCAGTCGTGCGGAAGAATGAGCTTTGACCCCGCGCGATCGAGGATATCCTTGGCCATCTCGATCCGGTCCTCCTCCACGAGCGATTGGCCGGTCTCGATTCCCATGCCGCGGAAGAAAGTGCACGCCATTGCGCCGCCGATCAGCATCGCGTCCACCTTCGGCAGCATTTGCTCGATGACGTCGATCTTGCCCGAGATCTTCGCGCCGCCAAGGATCGCTACGAAAGGCCGCTTGGGGTTGGCGAGCGCTTTACCCAGATAATCGAGCTCTTTCTCGAGCAGCAGCCCCGCGACCGCCGGCTTGAGGTGCCCGGCCACTCCCGCAGTTGATGCGTGGGCCCGGTGCGCGGCGCCGAACGCGTCGTTCACGTAGAAGTCACCAAGCTCGGCGAGCGCGCGTGACAATCGTTGCTCATTCTCCTCTTCACCGCCGAGGAAGCGGGTGTTCTCGAGAAGCAGCACATCTCCGTCCTTGAGAGCGTGCGTGGCCTGAATCGCTTCGTCGGTGTCGGTGCTTTCCACGAACTGAACCTTCGTCCGAAGCAACTCTTCCAGACGGATCACAACAGGCTGCAGCGAGTACTTCGCGTCGGGCTTCCCTTTCGGCCGGCCGAGGTGCGATAGCAGCACTACGCGCGCGCCGCGGCCCGTCAGATGCGTGATCGTCGGCAGCGACGCCCGGATGCGCGAGTCGTCCGTGATGCGCCCGTCTTCGAGTGGCACATTGAAGTCGCAGCGCACCAGCGCGCGCTTTCCGCGCACCTGGTCGTCGGGCAGATCGCGCACGGTCTTCTTATCCATGGCGGCGCCGCGTACTACAGTCGCGCGCCGACGAATCGGAGCAGGTCCACGCAGCGGGACGCGTAACCCCATTCGTTATCGTACCAGCCCGATACCGTCACTAGCGTCCCGTCCACGACGTTGGTGCTCTTCGCGTCGAGAATGCACGAATGCGGGTTGCCGACGTAATCCACCGACACCAGCTCTTCTTCGGAGTAAGCCAGGATTCCCTCGAGGGGTCCCTGGTCGGCAGCGGCGCGGAACGCGGCGTTCACTTCGTCCCTGGTCGTCGCCTTCTCGACTTCGACCGCAAGCACGGTAAGCGATACGTCCGGGGTGGGAACGCGGATGGCGGTTCCGTCGATTTTCCCCTTCAGCTCGGGGATCACGAGCGACGTCGCCTTGGCAGCGCCGGTGGTCGTCGGAATCATCGACACGGCCGCCGCGCGGGCCCGGCGGAGATCCTTGTGCGGCAGATCCAGAATCGACTGGTCGTTCGTATAGCTGTGAATCGTGACCATCGATCCGTGGCGGAAGCCGAATTTGTCGCGAATGACCTTCACCATCGGCACCAGGCAGTTCGTGGTGCAGGACGCGTTGGAGATCACCGAGTGCTTGGCCGGGTCATACTTGTCCGCGTTCACGCCGAGCACGACGGTGAGGTCCTCGCCCTTCGCCGGCGCGGAGATAATGACTTTTTTCGCTCCGCCTTGGATGTGCTTGCGCGCGTCCTTGACGTCCGTGAAGCGGCCGGTGGACTCGAGCACGATATCCACGCCGAGCTCTTTCCACGGCAGGGCCGCAGGGTCTTTCTCGGAGAGGACCTTCACCTCGTCGCCGTCGATGACGACCGCGCCTTCCTTCGAATCGACGGTGCCTTCGAACATCCCGTGCACCGAGTCGTACTTGAACAGGTGCGCCAGGGTCTTCGTGTCGGTGAGGTCGTTCACGGCCACGAAATCGAGATCCGATACACCGGTCTCCTTCGCGGCGCGCAGCACCTGTCGTCCTATGCGGCCGAAGCCGTTGATGCCTACGCGAATGGCCATTGCAGGCGGTTTGTGGAGTATGGTTTTCGGTTTTTGGACAACGGCGGTGCTATAGGTCTGCAGGAACCAGGATCCACAAACCAAGCACCAGGAACTAACTGTCGGCCGTGGATCGCGCTCGGCCGAACGTAACGTAACTAATTATTCGCGCGCCGTGGCCGTACAGCGCGGCCCCGCAGGCGTTCAGGGTGGCGGCAGTCGTGATGACATCGTCCACAAGGAGCACGTGGGCGCCGCGCAGTCGGGATTCAGCGCCGGCCGGGACCGAGAACGCGCCCGCAACATTGGCCTGTCGCTCGGAGGGGTTGAGCTTCGTCTGCGTGCGCGTCTTGCGCTGCCGCTCTAGAACATCGCTCCAGACCGGGAGGGACCAATTCCTCGCGATCACCCGCGCGAGCAGCTCGCTCTGGTTGTAGCCACGCTCGCGCCGGCGCTCGCGCGCCAGCGGAACCGGGATCAGAGCCGTTCGCTCGGCGATCACATCTTCCGGCCAGTCGGTGCGGGCCATCCGGGCGCCGAGGGGCTCCGCGATTCGCGTCCAGCCCCCGTACTTGAGCGCGTGCACGAGCGCGCCGCCCGCTCCTTCGGGCACCCAGCACACCGACCTGCAGGCCCGAACGAACTGCGGGAGCTGGGCGCACCAGCTGCAGGACTCGTCGGTGAGCGGATGACCGCACCGTTCGCATCGCGGATGCGGCAGCAAACGAACCCTGGACCAGCAGCGGGCGCACACCAGATCCGCCTCGCTCTGCCCCGCACCTGTGAGCTCCTCGCACGCGACGCAGGTGACGGGAAGAAGCAGCGACGCGAGGTCGCTAACTAACCGCCGCCCACATCGCCTGACGGTTCGGCTCGCGTCCGAACCATCGCTGAAACGAGAGCGCGGCCTGCTCGACGAGCATGGCGAGCCCGTCGCCCGCGCGGTGTCCCCGCTGCCGGGCCGCCCGGACCCAGGGCGTGTCTCCCTGCCGGTATACGAGGTCGATGACGGCGGCCCGCTCCGGGATCCGCTCGATGGCAACGGGGAAACCCTCGTCGAGCAATCCGATGGGCGTGGCATTCACTACAATCGTTGCACCGGCGAGCGCTTCCTCGATGACTGTCTCCGCGCGCGCGACATCGGGATATCGCGCGCACAGGCGCCGCGCCCGGTTCGCATCGCGGTTGTACACGCGGGCCGTCGAGCCCTGCCAGTCGCCGATCGCGGTGAGGACGGCGGCGGCTGCGCCTCCCGCGCCGATGACGGCCACGCGCTCGCACCCAGGCGAGCAGCCGAGCACGCGGCGCGCGAGGGAATGGAATCCCGCGACGTCGGTGTTATCGCCCACGAGCTCGCCGTCTTCCACCCACCACACGTTCACCGCGTCCGCGAGCCCCGCCGTAGGCGTCAGGCGGTCGCAGATCCGCGCGAGCGGCTCCTTATGGGGGATGGTGGCGTTGCCGGCGGCGCCGTCCGCCACGAGCGCGGCGATCTCGTCCTTCAGCCGCGGGGGCGCGACGTCCACCGCCTCGTATGTCATGTCGATGCCGGCGCTCGCCACCGCCGCGCCGTGGAGCAATGGCGAGAGCGAATGGGACACCGGGTGGCCGAGCAGCACCAGCCGCGTGGGCCGTACCGCGTGCGTCACACCGTCACGGCGGCAATCCGCGCGACGCAATTCGAATCACGGCGAGCGCGACCTGCCGCTCGATGTCGTCCGCGGAAGAGCGATACGCCATGAGGTCCTGCCCGAATGGATCCGTCACCCAATCTCTGCTCTGGCCGCTCGTGGCGAAGTCGTCGAGGAGGAACGTCTTTCCCTCCCCTCCGAGCTCGACGGCGTGCTCCACGTGCTGATCCGACATCCCGAGGATAAGATCATTCTCCGCGACGATCTCGCGCGTGAGCGCGCGCGAACGATGGGTGCTCAGGTCGAGCCCGCGCTCGACACCCACGAGCATCGAGCCCTCGGATGCCGCCGCGCCGCTGACCGCGCCGGTCCCCGCGCTGCCGAACGTGACGCCGCTCAAACCGCGCTCGGCGCCAAGCTTCCGCGCCATTGCCTCCGCGAGCGGGCTCCGGCAGGTGTTGCCGGAGCACACGAAAAGCACCTTCACGAATCGCCCTCCATGTCGGCGACCACCTCCCGCAGCGCGGATGCCGCGACAGCGCCGGGGCGAATGACGCGGGGCCGAACCGCGGTGCAATCCACCACCGTCGAAGGAACCGAGCTCGCCAGCTGCCCGCCATCGAGCACGCGAAGCCTCCCGCTCGTCGCCGCCTGCCGCCACTGCGCGATTATCTCGCCGGCGGATGTCGCCGGTGGAACGCCCGGCCGGTTCGCGCTCGTGGACGTGATCGGGTCGCCGTACGCTTTGATGAGGCGGCTCGTCGCCGGGTGCGGCGTCCAGCGCACGGCGATACCGCCTTCGGGACCGCGCAGTTCCGGGGGAACTCGCTTCTCACCCCCGGGAAGCACGAGCGTGAGCGGCCCGGGCCAGAACCTCGCCGCGAGCGCCGAGGCCGCGGGCGTGAGGTGCAGGTTGAGCCGCGCCAGCATCTCGCTCCCGGTGATGAGCAGCAGGAATGGCTTTCCCTGCGGCCTTCCTTTGAACTTGATCAATTCCTGCACCGACTCCTGGTCCACCGCCCCGCCGAATCCGTACACCGTCTCCGTGGGGTATGCCAGCACGCGCCGTGCGTTGAGGTGGTCGATGGTCGCAGGAATCGCCGCTTCGATCTCGGCGTCGGACCAGAATGGAATCGGGCGAACTTCGGCGGTCATTCCTGCAAGCTATGCAGCGCTTCAGCGCGCGCGAAGTCCGCTTCATCGGTGATCTTGAGCGCGCGCTCGCTTCCGGGCACCACGACTACCGGCATCCCCAGCAGCTCGCACAGCGCAGCGTCGTCCGTCGCCTTGATCGCGTTCGCGCGCGCGTGCGTGTATGCGCGCTCGATCATGTCGCGGGGGAATGCCTGCGGGGTCTGCGCGCGCCAGAGTCCATCACGGCTCACCGTCTCTGTAATGCCACCCGCGGAGGCCACGCGCTTGAGCGTGTCGGCCAGAGGGAGCGCAGGCACCGCTCCATTTCCCCGGCGCGCTTCGGCGATGACGCTCTCTATCACCGACGCGGGAACCAGCGGCCGCGCGGCATCGTGCACGACGATGATCTCGCACTCGGCCGGAAGATCCTCGATCCCGTTTGCCACCGAGTCGGACCGCTCCCGCCCGCCTGTCGAGATCAGCAGGCGCTCGACGTCGCACTGGAAGAGCCAGGCCGGCGGATCGCCCGCGTGCTCGCGCGGAAGCACGCACACCACGAGCGCCACGTCGTCGCGATCGTGGAATGCCTGCACGCTGTGCAGCAGCATCGGCTTGCCGGCCACCCAGCGAAACTGTTTGAGCTCGCTCGAGCCCGTACGGCTTCCCTTTCCAGCCGCGACGATCACCACCCCTACATCACGCTTGGCTCCGCTCACGCAAAGACCGTCTCGAACAGCTCCTGCACCGTGGCGGTTCCGCGCACGGTGACGCCCTTGACCGCGCGCTGCGGTACACCGCGTGTGGCGACGTACGCGCGCGTGATGCCGAGCTTGGCGCCCTCGGCGAGACGCCGCTCGACCTGCGCGACCGGCCTGATCTCTCCGCCCAGCCCGACCTCGCCGATGAACATCGCGTCGGTGGGGAGCGCGCGGTCGAATACGCTCGACGCCAGCGCGGTTGCGACCGCGAGATCCCCCGCGGGCTCCTGCATCCGTATTCCGCCCGCGATGTTGAGAAAGACGTCCATTTGCGAAAACGACAGCCCTGCGCGCCGCTCGAGCACGGCGAGGAGCAGCGCGAGCCGCTTGGAATCGTATCCAGTCGCCACGCGCTGCGGCGTGCCGTAGCCGGACTTCGCCGCGAGGCCCTGCACTTCAACCAGCAGCGGCCGCGACCCTTCCATCAGCGCGGTGACTGCGCTCCCCGACGTATCGCGCGACCTGTCGCCCAGGAACAGCTCCGACGGATTCCCGACGGCAACGAGCCCTTCACCGCTCATGCGGAACACGCCGATCTCGTCCACGCTGCCGAAACGGTTCTTGGTGGCGCGCAGCACGCGGTGCTCGGCTGTCCCCTCGCCCTCGAAGTACAGCACTGTGTCCACGATGTGCTCGAGTGTCTTCGGTCCCGCGATGCCGCCCGACTTCGTCACGTGCCCCACGACGAGCACGGCGGTGCCGCTGTCCTTCGCGAAGCGCATGAGCCGCGCGGCGCACTCGCGCACCTGCCCGACGCTGCCCGGCGCGCCCTCGAGCTCTTCCGTGTACACGGTCTGGATCGAATCGACGAACATGACGTCGTACCGTCCAGCCCCCGCAGTCGCGAGGATCGTTTCGAGCGATGTCTCGTTAAGCAGCTCGACGTCGCCGGCGGCGTCGGTCAGGCGGTCCGAGCGGAGCTTTACCTGCAGCGCGGATTCTTCGCCCGATACGTACAGCGCGCGGAGCGGGCGCGCCTGAAGTCGCGCCGCCACCTGCAGCAGCAGCGTGGACTTGCCGATTCCCGGCTCGCCGCCCACAAGCACCATCGATCCAGGCACCACGCCGCCGCCGAGCACGAAATCGAACTCGTTTATGCCGGTCGTCCATCGAGCGCTCTCCGCGCCGCTCACGTTCCGGAGGATGGAAATCGCGCCCGCGGGTGCGGGAGCGCGCTTGGAGCGCGAGCCGGGACTCTTACCGGCGGCTTTGCGCGCGCCGAGTGGCTCTTCTACGAGGGTGTTCCACTCGCCGCACACGTCGCAGCGGCCGGCCCACTTCGGGTGGTCGGCGCCGCAGTTGGTGCAGCGGTGGATGGTGAGAGCCTTGGGGCTAATGGCTGGTTCCTAGATGGGGGAAATGGGATCCAAGCGACCCATTCGGATACACAGCGCCTTAACCGGTCCTGACAATCTCCGGTCCGGTCGAGCGTGCCGAGAAGTTGTCAAACCGGGTGTAGTTCTTGTTGAAGTACAGGTTCACCAGCCCCGTCGGCCCGTTGCGCTGCTTCCCGACGATGATCTCCGCCCGGCCCTCCAGCGAATTCCCGTCCTTGTCCGTCGCGCCGTCGTACACCTCCTGGCGGTAGATGAACATCACGAGATCTGCGTCCTGCTCGATCGCGCCGGACTCGCGCAGGTCCGACAGCTGCGGGCGCTTCCCTTCACCGGTCCGCTGCTCCGGCGCGCGGGACAGCTGCGAGAGCGCGATCACCGGCACGTTCAGCTCGCGCGCAAGCGCCTTCAGCGAGCGCGAAATGTAGCTGATCTCCTGCTGCCGGCTCTCGACGTTCGTCGGGCCCTGCATGAGCTGCAGGTAATCCACGATCACCATCTGCACGTCGCTCTCCATCTTGAGCCGCCTCGCCTTGGATCGAAGCTCGAGCAGCGTGAGCCCCGGCGTGTCATCGATCCATATCGGGGCGTGGCTCAATAGCCCGGCCGCGCGCCCCAGCCGCACGAACTCCTCGTCCTGCAGCTTGCCCTTCCTCAGCCGCTGCGCGTCCACCCGCCCCTCGGAGGTGAGCAGCCGCTGGACGATGGCTTCCTTGCTCATCTCCATCGAGAAGATGCAGATCGGGATGTTGTTGTCGAGCGCGGAGTTCTGCGCGATGTTCAGCGCGAAGGCCGTCTTGCCCATCGACGGGCGGGCCGCGATGATCACGAGATCGCTCGGCTGGAATCCGGCCGTCAGCTCGTCGAGATCCTTGAAGCCGCTCCCCACGCCCGTGAGCGCCGCGCCGCTGCTCTGGAGCTTCTCGATCCGCTCCATCGTCGGCCATAGCAGCTCCTTGATGCGCGTGAACGCCTCGCGGCCGCGCGACTTGTTGATCTGGAAGATCTTGTGCTCGGCTTCGTCGAGCAGCTCCGGCGCGGCGAGCGGCGAGTCGAACGCGTCGCCCACGATGCCGGTGGAGACCTCGATGAGCCGGCGACGCAGCGCCTTCTCGCGAACGATCTTGGCGTGGTACTCGACGTTGGCCGCGGTCGGCACCATGTCGAGCAGCTCGGAGATGTAATCCTTGCCGCCCGCGGCCTGGAGATCGCCGCGGCGGGACAGCTCCTCCGACAGCGTGAGCGGATCGATGACGTCGCCCCGCTCGGCGAGAGCGAGGATGGCGCGGATGATCCTGCGGTGCGCCTCGCGATGGAACATCGAGTCGTCCACGAACTCCGTCGCACGGAGCACCGCGTCCGAATCGAGCATCATCGCGGAGATTACCGCCTGTTCGGCATCCTCCGAATACGGCGGCTGACGATCGCGGAAAGGATCACGACCCTTCCCTGGCGCTATCGAGAATTCTACGGGCGAGCTGGACATCGTTCCACGTGGGGCGCTTCCACGCTGGATTGCGTAGCAGCGCTGCGGGGTGATAGGTGACGATCAGTGGCGTTCCGTAATACCTGTGCACGAGCCCGCGGAGCTGACTCAGCGAGGACTTCGTATTCAGCAGCGTTTGTGCGGCGAATGTTCCGAATGCGACGATGACCTTTGGCTGGATGAGCTCCAGCTGGCGGACGAGATAGGGCGAGCAGGCTTCGACTTCGTTCGGAAGCGGATTGCGATTTCCGGGCGGCCGATGCTTAAGCACATTACAGATAAAAACGTCGTCGCGTGAGAGCTTGATAGCCTCGAGAATTTTCGTTAGGAGTTTCCCGGCCTCTCCCACAAACGGACGGCCAGTCGCGTCCTCGTTCGCGCCCGGAGCCTCTCCGACGCACACCAGATCAGCCTGAGGATTCCCCTCTCCAGGCACGGCGTTGGTCGCGGTCGCATGGAGCGGGCAGCGGGTGCATGCGCGCACGGTCTCCGCGATGGCTTCCAGCGATTCGAGGTGCGCGAACGGGCTGTCGAACAGCTGCGTGTTCGCCGCGCCGATCACGATCCCGGTTTTGAACTCCAGGATTTCCGCCGGCGCCTCCGGCTCGTGCCCCGGCTGCGGGAACGCCATCCGCGGTATACTCGGCGGCTTCGCCGGCTCCTGAGCTGGGGCCTCGGCCAGCGGCTCGACCGGCACAGGCCTCTCGACGGGCTTCCCGCCCGCGCCCGGCTGGGCGACCCCGGCGCCGAGCAAGGTCGTGCGCCAGTCATCGCTTCCCGGCTCCGCCGCCCGCGCGCTGCTGGGGTGCGCAAGCTCCGCCTCGGCCGCGGCGGCGACCGCCGTCACGCGCGCCGTGGACGCCTGGCCGGCGATGATCCGCAGAACCTCGTCGATGGACATCGTGTCCAGGACGAGCTCGGTTTCTCCGGTCTCGCGTCGCTGCTCGAGGTACGTCCGGAGCTGCTCTCTAGGATCCATTCAGCATCGCCCCGATGCGGTCCAGCAGCGCCTCGGCCACCTCCGTCTTGAGCATGACCGGCAGCTCCTCACGCCTGCCGTCGCGCGACATCAGCGTGACGCGATTCGTGTCTCCGCCGAACCCGGCGCCCTCTTCGTTCTGATCGTTTACCACGATCATGTCCAGGTTCTTGGCGCGTAGCTTCTCCTCGCCCCGCTTGGCCGCGTCCCCTGTCTCGAGGGCGAAGCCCACCACGACAGATCCCTTTTTTCGGCATCCGGACGCCGACTTGAGGATGTCCGCCGTCTCCACGAGCTCGAGCGCAGGCGCGCCACCCTCGCGCTTGATCTTCTTCGTTCCTGCATCCTTCACGGTGAAGTCTGCCGGCGCCGCCGCCATGATCAGGGCATCCGCCGAGGCGATCTCCTCCCCGACCGCCCGCGCCATCGCTTCAGTCGTGTCGATTCGAATGACGCGCGGGCCGCTCGGCAGGTCGATGTCGGTATGACCCGCGATCAGCGTTACATCCGCCCCCCGGCGCCATGCGGCCGCAGCGATCGCCGCCCCCATCTTCCCGGTGCTGTGATTGGAGATGAAGCGGACCGGATCCACCGGCTCGCGCGTGGCCCCGGTCGTGACGAGCACGCGGCGGCCGCGAAGCGCGTTGTCCGACTCCAGGATCCGGCCGACTTGGGCGAAGATCGCGTCTGGCTCAGGCATGCGCCCCGGACCGCTGCCTTCGCCGACAGCGAGCGGGCCGTCATCCGGGTCCAGCACGCGGTAGCCGATCTCCCGCAGGTGCTCGACGTTCTTCACCGTTTGAGGATGCGCCCACATGTGGTCGTTCATCGCGGGTACGAAGAGCACCGGCGCGCTTGTCGCGAGAAGCGCCGCCGTGAGCAGGTCGTCTGCGTGGCCGTGCGCGGCGCGCGCCATGAGGTCCGCGGTGGCCGGAGCTATGACGACTGCGTTAGCCTCGCGGGCGAGGCGAATGTGATCCAGCGCGTGCCCGGGCTCGAAGATCTCGGCGAGCGCCTGCCTGCCGGTGACCGCTTCGAACGTGATCGCGCCGACGAACTCCAGCGCCGCCCGGGTGAGAACTACGTCAACCTGCGCGCCCGCCTGCGTGAGTAGCCGGGCCAGAGACACCGACTTGTAAGCGGCGATCCCGCCCGAGACACCGAGAAGGACCCGCCTCGACTCGTACGGGCGCGCGGGAAACTACTCCGGCTTGCGACGCGGAATGACCTTGTACTCGATCGTTCCGCTCGACAGCTCCTCCATCGCGCGCGTGGTCAGCTTTTTCTCGCGCGACATTCCGGCGGGAAACTCGTTCAGCACGCGTGCGTACTTCGCGGCGACCAGCACCGCGAGATACTTGTTGGTGGCGCTGCGCGCCGCTTCTTCCGGGGTGAAAACTCGCATCTATCCCTTCTCCTGTTGTTTTCTGATTTCAAGCTGCAGCTGCGTGATGAGAGCGCCGACGTCAACCTCGGCCGACGGACTCCTGCGCTCACGCCTGGCGGCCTCCGCGTCGATGATCGACGAGACCCGGGCGACCGCGATGTCCAGACGGTCGTTCGTGACCATGTAATGATACATCGAAACCGCCTTTAATTCCTGTACCGCGGTCTCCAGGCGCCGGACGAGCGCCTCAGGCCCCTCGCTGCGGCGCCCGCGGAGCCGCTCCACGAGGACGTCGGCCGACGGCGGCAGCAGAAAGATCAGCACGGAGTTGGCGAAAGCGTCCGACAACAACCTCGCGCCCTGCACGTCGATGTCCATGATCACGTGCTTGCCCGACGACAACACCCGCTCGACTTCCCGCTTGAGCGTCCCGTACTTCTGGCCGTGGACGGTAGCCCACTCGGCGAAGTCGCCGCGCTTGACCGCCCCGGCAAACTCGTCCGGCGTCAGAAAGAAATAATCGACGCCGTCCACCTCTCCCTCGCGCGGGTGCCGTGTGGTCGCCGACACTGAATACCCGAGATCGCGGCGCTGGGTGAGCAGCATCCGCGCGATGGTAGTCTTCCCTCCGCCGGAGGGAGAAGACAGGATCACTGGAAAGCAGCTCACTCGAGATTCTCCACCTGCTCGCGAATCCGCTCGAGCTCTTCCTTGATGGACACGACTTCGGCGAGCATGGGCGCATCGTTGGCCTTGCTCCCCGTGGTATTCGTCTCGCGCAGCATTTCCTGGAGGACGAAGCCGAGTCGCTTGCCGACGGGCTCCTTCCCCCCGTCGCGCAGAGTGTCCCGGAATGATTTGAGATGCGACGCGAAACGGTCGAGCTCCTCCGAGACATCGAGCCGGTCGGCGATGATCGCGATCTCCTGGGCAAGCCGCTGTGGATCCACGGCGACTCCGCCGGCGAGCTCCGCGACCGAGCGCTCGAGCCTCGCTTTCTGCTCGGCGAGCCGCGCGGGCGACCGTTGCGCGATCCGCCCAAGGGCGCTCTCGATCACATCCAGCCGCTCGCTGATGGACTGCGCCAGCCTGCCTCCTTCCTCCGAGCGCATGGCGCTCAGCGCCGAAGCCGCGGCTTCCACGATCGCAACGAGCTCGGCGGCAGACCCGCCAATCTCCTCGGTCGCAGCTGTCACGATCACCCCCGGCAACTTCAACACGGTCGCGAGGTCCAGCTCCGCGGACAGTCCGTGGCGTTGGCCGAGGTCGCGAAGCTGCGCCACGTACGCAGCGAAGCGGGCCTCGTCCACCTGTATTGGGGAGTCTTCCACGCGCTCCACCCGGGCGCTGAGCGAGACGTGGCCCCGCGATATCCGTCGCCGCAGCGCCTCCCGGACTTCGCCCTCCCACGCGGCGAAAGCGGAGGGCAGCTTGATGCTGGAATTGAAGAACCGGTGATTCACGGTCCGCACTTCCACCGTGACGCGCGCCAGGCCCACCATCCCTTCAGCGGTCCCGAAGCCGGTCATGCTGTTTATCATGTGGGCCGCCTTAAAGCGTTGCCGTTCAATGGGATGATCAATTCCAGAAGTCCCATCGCACGCCATAGATCTGGACCTGACGGATGAGAAAGCCGGGCACGATGTCGTGCTCGAACCCAAACATGTTCCGGGTCTGATAAGTAATCGCCGCGCGCATGATTCGGATCTCGAGCAAGCCCGACATCACATGGCTGGGAATCGTGATCTCCGGTGTGCCGCTGCGCGTCGGGAACGAGACCGCGGGGCGATAGTCGTACGCGATCCAGCTGCGCAAGCCAAAATCTCCGCGGGGAAAGCGGGACAGCCACTTCGTGGCGAAGTTGATCTCGACGTGCGAGTGGTATTCCGGCAGATAATCCTGATCGGCCTCCCAGCGCGTGAAAAAGGCGTCCGCTCCTATTCCCCGCCAGATGGCGCCGCGCACGCCCGCGTACTGGGCAGTGCGGGACGCCGCGCCCGAGGGAGCGTACGCCGTGTCGTAAATCGCCGGCGCCCGCGTGAATACGGTGTCCGACCTGAGCAGACCCGCGTACACCCACGGCCCCAGTAACCGCAGCCCCGCTTCTCCGCGGATTGATCTCGAGTCCGGTAGAACTGCGCGCGACCCGTCAGCGGTCTCCTGCGAGATGCCGCCCGCGAGCGCCATGAACGACAGCGGCGTGACGCGCACGTTTCCGTCGGTTCGCCGCATCCCGCGCTCGTCGTCCACTTCCGCGAACACGCCTGCCGACGCCAGCCGCGCGTTCACCTCGGCCCGCCCGCTGAACGAGTTGAACGCTTCGCCGGCGTACCTGCGGAGACGCTCGGTGAGCGTGATGGACGCGCCCCAACGGTTGAATCCCGCCGTGGCTATCAGCTGCGTGCGCGATCTCGTCGTATCCGCGGAATCAGCTCGGAACCTGCGCGAAGCTATCTGTGCCGCGGTGATCGTGGGGCTCGACTCCTTTATCTCGTGCGACGCCGCCACCAGCTCCAGCCACGGGCCCGACCCGACCGCGCCCAACGACCCGCGCAGGTAAGCGACGGTGTGCATGGCGTCGTACGGAGGTATTCCTCCGGCAGTGAATGCGTCCTGCGGATCGCGGGCGAAGTGCGTGCGGTTGGCGGTGGCGTCCACGCTCCACAGCCTCCTGCCGATTCCTACGCGTCCGAACAATGACAGCCCGCCGCCGCCGCCGCCGAAGACCTGGTTCTGCGTGCTCGACTGCTGCGCCGCGAGCTGCAGCGCCTGCCCGCCGTCGAAGCGCTTGCCGTAAAACCCGCGATAGATGTCCGTCTCCTCGCTGCCGGTGATCACGTCGGTGCGCGTGTACGGCGTGGTGCGGTCCACCCGCCAGCTGCGCATGTGGACTCTGACTTCGCCCGCCGCGCGCTCTATCGCGATCTCCTCGAGCGTCCAGATCTGGATGGCCGCGAGGTCGTGCAGCCCGCCGCTGCGCGGATCCATCGGATCCAGCTCGACGCCGTCGTAGAAGAATCGGACGCGCTCGAAGCTGCCGTTGTGCGCCACCGTCTGCGGCGAGGCGATCCATGCGGACCTGAACGTGACCAGCTCCGGCACGCGTGCGAGCAGATCGGTCACAGTGAGCGCGCCGCTGGCGAACATCTCTTCCCTGTCCCAGCGGTATTGCGGACCGATGTCGTACGTCGCGGGCGTTCGCAGGCGGCCGATCCCGGTCTTCGCGGTGTCGCGCTTCACCGTGTCGGATGGCGCCGCTGCGGTGTCGGGTGGAGTCTTCGGCGGAAT
The DNA here is from genome assembly GCA_035527035.1 of Gemmatimonadaceae bacterium. Classification (GTDB taxonomy): domain Bacteria; phylum Gemmatimonadota; class Gemmatimonadetes; order Gemmatimonadales; family Gemmatimonadaceae; genus JACDCY01. Next base: position 18,567 of record DATLBG010000151.1, read on the forward strand.
CGGGCGCTCGCTCGCTGGAGGCACCACGACCTGCGCCCGGGAGCGCGCCGGCACGGCCGGCAAGACGGAGAACAAGACAGCCCCGGCGATCACGCCGAGGCGAACCGACGTCATAAGGGGCGCTTCAGCTCGCCCTGCCCCGGACGAACTCCACGAACGTCCCGACCGGCACGCCGGTAGGTCCCTTCGGGAGCGCGACGAGGTCAGTCTCGGAGTACGCGGTGCCCGCGATATCCAGGTGGATCCAGGGCATTCCTTCCGTGAATTCCTTGAGGAACATCGCGGCGGAGGTGGAGCCGGCGGCGCGTCCCCCGGCGTTCTTCATGTCGGCAACGTCGGACTTGATGAGCTCTTTGTATTCGTCCCACAGCGGCAGCGGCCAGCCCGGCTCGCCGGCGCGCTTCCCTGCGTCGAGGATCTCGGTGGTCAGCTTATCGTCGCTGCTGAACACGCCTGTCGCTGTGTGTCCGAGCGCGATGACCACCGCGCCCGTGAGCGTCGCGGCGTCCACCGTGACCGCGGGATTGAACCGTCGCACGTACGACAGCAGGTCGGCGAGCACCATGCGTCCCTCGGCGTCGGTGTTCACCACCTCGATGTACTTGCCGAGGTGGCTGCGCACGACGTCGCCGGGCTTGAACGCGGTGCCGGACGGCATGTTGGTCGTCGCGCCGATCACGCCGATGACGTTTACATCCAGCTTGAGGGTGCCGATGGTCTCGAGCGCCCCGAGCACACCCGCCGCGCCGCACATGTCGAACTTCATCAGCTCCATATTCTGCGGCGGCTTGATGGAGATGCCGCCCGAATCGAAGCACAGTCCCTTCCCGACGAGCGCGACGGGCGCCGAGTCGTTCCGAGCGCCGTTGTACTTGAGCACGATCAGCTTCGGGTCCTGCGGCGTCCCCTGCGCGACCGCCAGGAATGAGCCCATTCCCTCTTCCTGCATCTCGCTCCGGCCCCACACGGTGACTTCCATTCCGTGCCGGCCCGCGATCTCCCGCGCGGTCTCGGCCAGATAATCCGGGGTGCACAGGTTGCCGGGCATCATGGCCAGCCTGCGCGCCAGCGAGTGCCCCTCGGCGAGCGCCAGCCCGTTGGTCAGTCCGCGGCGAGCAGCGGCGGATTCCGTCGTAGCGATCGTCACCGAAGCAAGCGGCGCGCGCCGCTCGTTCTCGGGCGGCTGCGTCTTGGTCTCCGTGTATTCCCACGCACCCGCGACCAGTCCCAGCGCAACCGCTTCCGCCTCGCGCTCGTTGAGCTCGCCCGCGTACCAGGTCATCGAGCCGGAGCCCAGCTTGCACGCCTGCCGGGAAGCAATCGCGGCCGCGCGGCGCAGCGCGCCACTGCGATCGGATATCGCGCCGGTGCCGACGAGGAGGATCATGCGCGGCCCCGACGCACCTCCCGCGAGCAACAGCGTCTCGTCGCGGGCTCCGCGGAAGTCGCGGCTCTCGGTCGCCCGGGCGATCACGCCGCCGAGCGTGCCGTCGAGCTCGTGCCCTGAGAGGTCGGCCCCGTCGCTGAGCGCGATCGCAAGCAGCGGCGCCTTGTGCGACACGAGGCTGCCGGTGCCGAGCGTGATCGTCGGGTTCAAGCGGTCATCCCCGCAACGACCGCTTCGCCGAAATCGGAAGTGGACACTTCGGTGGCGCCCGGCATCTGCCGCGCGAGATCATACGTCACCCGCTTCTTCTTGATGGCGGTTTCCATCCCCTTCACGATGAGCGTGGCGGCTTCCTTCCAGCCCATGTAGTCGAGCATCATGACGCCGGAGAGGATCACGGAGCCAGGATTGATTTTGTTCTTGTTGGCGTACTTCGGCGCGGTTCCGTGCGTCGCCTCGAACACGGCGAGCCCGTCGCCGACGTTCCCGCCGGGAGCGATGCCAAGCCCGCCCACCTGCGCGGCGGCCGCGTCGGAGATATAGTCGCCGTTGAGGTTGGGGGTGGCCAGCACGGAGTATTCCGACGGCCGCAGCAGAAGCTGCTGGAACATCGAGTCGGCGATCCGGTCCTTCACGATTACGCAATCCGCGCGTGAGGCATCGCCCTTGAGATCCGCCTCGGCGCACGCGGTGCCCGCGAACTCTTCGTTCGCCAGCTCGTAGCCCCAGTCGCGAAACGCTCCCTCGGTGAACTTCATGATGTTGCCCTTGTGCAC
>DATLBG010000152.1:0-3398 GCA_035527035.1 Gemmatimonadaceae bacterium
TCGACAACCGACTCCGGCGCCGAACGGCAGACGCTGACCGCGATCAACGCGGTGGCACGCTCGATCGGCACCTCCATTCGCACCGGCGCGGCAGCCTCCGGGGCGCCGACGTGGGCGGCCCTTGCGACGCAGCTCGGCGAATTGGCCGGCACGGTCGATCCCGCGGACGGCCGCGCCGCCGACATTCTGTTCTGGTGTCGAACGGTTGTCGATGGCATCAACGCGCTCGAGAGCGATCGCACAGTAACCGACGATCGCGTTCGCGCACTGGCTGCGCGCGCCGCGTTGCTGGCCGACGAGATGCGCTTCGACATGTTGTACGACCGGCGGCGCCGCATCTTCGCAATCGGGTATCGCCTGCCCGATGCTGACGGACCCGGCCGGTTCGACAACTCGTTCTACGACCTGCTGGCGTCGGAGGCGCGACTGGCCTCTTTCGTCGCGATCGCCAAGGATGACGTGGATCCGGAGCACTGGTTCCGGCTCGGGCGCTCATTGTCCGCGGCAGCGGGAACCCAGACCCTGCTGTCGTGGAGCGGCAGCATGTTCGAGTACCTCATGCCGGTGCTGGTGATGCAGTCGTTTCCGTTCACGCTGCTCGACCAGACATACCGGGGGGCGGTGAAGCGGCACATCGCTTACGGCTCCGAGCGCGGCGTGCCGTGGGGCATTTCCGAGTCGGCGTACAACGCGCGCGACCGCAATCAGACTTATCAGTATCGCGGCTTCGGAGTCCCGGAGCTCGCGCTCAAGCGCGGGCTGCGCAACGACCTCGTAGTCGCCCCCTACGCGACGATGCTCGCGATGCTCGTCGAGCCGCACCAGGCGATCCGGAACCTGCAGTCGCTCGAGGCCGAGGGAGCGCTGGGGCCGTTCGGCTTCCGCGAAGCCATCGACTATACGCGTCCGCTGACGGGATCCAAGCGCGCGGTCGTCGGCGCCTACTTCGCGCACCATGTCGGCATGAGCGTCGTCGCGATCACCAATGCGCTCAAGCGCCAGGTGTGGCAGCGTCGGTTCCACACCGATCCGCTCGTGCGGTCGGCCGAGCTGATGTTGCACGAGCGAATTCCGCGCAGACTGACGGTGCAGAACCCGCCGAGCGATGAATCCGTAACGCTCCGCGCTCCGCGGGAGATGGAGAAGCCGGCCGCGCGCGAGGTAGACACGCCGAACACGTCGCAGCCGCGGATCGCGATTCTGGGAAATCCTCCGTACACGATACTCGTAACGAACGCGGGCGGCGGGTACAGCCGGTTCGGCAACTCCGCCGTGACGCGCTGGCGGGCTGACGGGACGCGTGATTCGTACGGCCAGTGGTGCTACCTGAGGGACATGACGACCGGCCGCGCGTGGTCCACCTCGTATCAGCCGAGCTGCGTCGCCCCGTCCAGCTACAACGTGATCTTCTCCGCGGACCGCGTTTCCTTCCTGCGCCGCGACGGCGACATCGAGACGCAGACGGAGATAGCAGTCGTTTCGGAAGACGCGGCCGAGGTCCGCCGCATCACGGTAATCAACAGATCATCCGCGACCAGGGAGATAGAGCTCACGAGCTATGGGGAGATCGTGCTGTCGCCGCAGGCGACCGACCGCGCGCACCCGGCCTTCGGCAATCTCTTCGTGGAGACCGAATGGCTGGAAAAAAACTCGGCCATACTGGCCGGCCGGCGCCCGCGGTCGAACGAGGAACAGACGATCTGGTGCGCGCATGTCGTGGCAGTGGGACCGGAAGCTGTCGGCGAGGTCACCTACGAGACGGATCGCGGGCGCTTCATCGGGCGCGGCAGGTCGCGGCGCTTTCCCGCGGCGATGGAGCCGGGCGGCGAGCTGACCGGGACTGTGGGCGCGGTCCTCGACCCGATCTTCGCGCTGCGCGTGCGCGTGCGAATACCGGCAGGCCGATCGGCGCGCGTGTCTTTTACCACGCTCGCGGCAGAGAGCCGGCAGCGCGCGGTGCAGCTCGCTGATCTGTATCACGATCCATATAGCACGCGCCGCGCTCTGGATCTATCGTGGGCGCAGGCGCAGGCGGAGCTGCGCGATCTCGGCATAGGACCGGCCGATGCCGCGCTGTATCAACAGCTCGCCGGCCATTTGCTCTTCCCGCATCCCGCGCTGCGCGTCAACGAGCAGGCGCCGCGCGCGGTGTCGCATCCACAGGAGACCCTGTGGCCGCAAGGCATCTCCGGGGACTGGCCAATTCTCCTGGCGACCATCGACACGCTCGAGGGAATGCCGAGCGTGAGGCAGCTGCTGCATGCGCACCAGTATTGGCGCCTCAAAGGCGTGACGTCGGACCTGGTCATCATCAACGAAATGCCGTCGAGCTACCTGCAGCACCTGCAGGAAGAGCTGACGACGACGGTGATGGCTTCGAGCGAGGCCGCGCTGCTAGACCGTCCAGGCGGCGTGTACATCCGGCGCGCGGATCTCCTGAAGCCGGAGGAGATCACGCTGCTCAGGAGCCTCGCGCGCATTCACGTGGACTGCGACGGCCTTGGTCTCGGAAATTTTCTCGAGTTCACGGACGTGGAGCCCGAATATCCCGCGCCGCTGGCTACGCCTGTACTGTCGCGTGCCGCGAGCGCGGCAGCGAGAAGCCGGGCGGATAGCGAGCCGGATTCGCGCGATGGGACGGGACTGGAGCTGTTCAACGGACTGGGCGGATTCGACGCGGACGGCGCGTATGAGATCCGCCTGAGGGGAGAGCAACTTCCCCCCGCGCCATGGGCGAACGTCGTGGCGAATGAAGTCGGAGGATTCTGCGTGAGCGAGGCGGGCTCAGGGTTTACGTGGGCGGAGAACAGCTACTTCTACCGGCTGACCCCGTGGCACAACGATCCCGTCCGCGATCCGTCCACTGACTGCGTGTACCTGCGCGACGAGGAAACGGGCGAGGTGTGGTGTCCGACGCCGTCTCCCATTCGCGATGCGTCGCCATATGTCGTGAGGCACGGCGCAGGATGGTCGACGTTCGAGCACGAGCACAACGGGATCGCCACCTCGCTCCGGATCGGGCTGGCGCCGTCCGAGGCGGTGCGCATCAGCACGCTGACGGTCCGGAACAGCGGCGACGCCGTGCGCCGGCTGACGCTGACGCAGTATTCCGAGTGGGTCCTCGGCGTTACGCGCGATCAGGCCCAGCACCACGTCATCACGAGATTCGACGATTCCGCTTCGGCGGTCTTCGCGCACAACTCGTACGACTCCTACTTCTCGAGGTACGTGGCGTTCGCCGCGACGAGCGAGCCTCTGACGACGTTCACGTCGGACCGGCGGGAATTTCTCGGGCGCAACGGAAGCACAAGCAACCCGCGCGCTCTGGAGCGCGGCGCCCTCACGCGGACGACGGGTCCGTCCGTGGATCCGTGCGCTGCGCTGCAGACAGAGCTTAC
>DATLBG010000153.1:0-8837 GCA_035527035.1 Gemmatimonadaceae bacterium
TCAGGGAAGCCGCATCGCGGCGGTCGGCCCGACGCGATCGATCCCCATCCCTAAAGATGCTCGCATCGTGGATGGCCGCGGAATGTTCCTGATTCCCGGGCTGATCAATACCCACGTGCACGTCGCTCGACTGGCCGATACGCCGCAGTTCGAAGGAGCGCTGGCGCTGGAAATGCTCGATCGCACTGCGCTCGACAGCCTGAAAGCGGTGATTCCGGCGAAGTAGCCTTCGTGGCAGAGGCGTTCCTTTTTCGGCGGCAAATCATAGCTAGGCTGCATGGATAGAGTCCCAGGACGGGCGATGACTCTGCAACAGCTTCTCGAAGTTCCACTCCCGATCATTCAAGCACCCATGGCTGGCGTGCAGGACAGCGCACTCGCCTTGGCGGCTTCCAGCGCCGGTGCCCTCGGCTCGGTTCCGTGCGCGCTACTCGAGCCTGATGCTCTCCGCGCAGAGTTGACGTCACTCACCGCACGGTCGACGAGCCCTTTCAATGTCAACTTCTTCTGTCATACGCCGCCGCGGCCCGACCCCGAAAAAGAAAGAGAGTGGCGAGCACTCCTTGCACCGTACTTCGCTGAGTTCGGCATCGATCCAGATGCGATTCCCGCTGGTCCCGGGCGATTGCCCTTCAGTCACGAAACCGCGGACATTCTGGAAGAGTTCAAACCTCGCGTGGTGAGCTTTCATTTCGGGTTGCCGTCGAGGGATCTGCTCGCGAGGGTCCGTGACTGGGGCGCGAAAATCCTTTCTTCGGCAACAACCATCGACGAAGCTCGATGGTTGGAGGCACGCGGAGTCGATGCCATTATTGCTCAGGGACTCGAGGCCGGCGGTCACCGCGGCAGCTTTCTGTCACCGGATCTCAACACCCAAGCGGGGACGTTCGCGTTGGTGCCGCAGATCGTGCGGGCAGTGAAGCTCCCGGTGATTGCGGCGGGCGGCATCGCGGACGCGAAGAGCGTCAAGGCCGCCCTAGCACTCGGCGCGGTCGGGGTACAGGTTGGCACTGCGTACCTCATGTGCCCTGAGACCAAATCGAGCTTGTTGCATCGTACGGCACTGAGCGGCGACGGAGCGCGCATGACAGCGCTTACCAACCTCTTCACCGGCAGACCCGCACGAGGGATCGTGAATCGCCTAATGCGGGAACTGGGGCCGATCAGTGCGGCTGCGCCTGAATTTCCGCTCGCGACGTCAGCTCTCTCTCCACTGCGTGCCAAGGCTGAAAGCCTGGGTCGTAACGACTTCACGCCGTTGTGGGCGGGACAAAACACGACCGGATGCAAGGAGATCTCTGCAACCGCTCTGACTAGAGGGCTGGTACAGGACATCTAATGCGACCTCTTCGGTATTCGATCAACGTCCCATTGGACGGGTGCTGCGATCATCGTGGAATTCCCGCGGACGACGACATACATCGTCACGCCGTGGAAAACCTCGCCCAAGCCGACGCCCTCCTCTTTGGCCGAGTGACGTACGAAATGATGAAGGCCGCGTGGCTGTGAAGCTCGGGCACGTTAACTTCCCGCGAGTGAAATTCGAGATTATTCGCGACCCGCTGTGGAACAACATCCGCGTCGATGCGTTCACCATGCGGCTCGTGGACACGCCGGCGTTCCAGCGGCTGCGCTACGTGCGGCAGCTCGGACTCGCCTACCTCGTCTATCCCGGCGCCACTCACTCGCGCTTCGAGCACGCGCTCGGCACCTACCACCTCGCGCGCCGCACGATCGCGCTGCTGGAAGAGCGTGGCGAGCTCGCTTCCCTCCCCCGCGACGAGCCAGCGATCATTTACGCCGCCGCACTTTTGCACGACGTCGGGCACTATCCCTTCTCGCACGCGCTCGAGGAAATCGGCGCGCTCCATCATGAGAACGTCGCGGGCCCGCTCATCACCGGCGGAGAGATCGGCGCCTTGCTGAATCAGGAGCTCGGCGCCGATGCGGCGAAGCGCGTGCACGCCCTGGTCACCGGCAAAAGCGACAGTCCGCTGCAGGGCCTCATCTCTGGTTCCCTGGACCTCGACAAGATCGAGTACCTCAAGCGCGACGCACTCATGTGCGGCGTCCCATACGGCGAAGTGGACGTGGACCGCCTCACTAATTCCATGGTGGTGATCGAGGATCCCGACTCGGGGAGAAAGCGCATCGGCGTCGTCGAGAAGGCGCTGGCCGCGATCGAATCGCTGCTGTTCGCGAAATACCAGATGTACCGAAACGTGTACTGGCACCACACCGTGCGTAGCGCCACCGCGATGTACAAGCGCATCGTGGACGACGCCCTCCGCGCTGGCGCCGTCCGCTCGGAGGAGCTCGGCACCTTCACCGACGAAGGCCTGCTGCACAGACTGGAGCCCGCGCGCTCGCCGATCCTGTCCGCTCTGCGTGAGCGTCGGCTGTACAAGCGCGCGGCCGAGTGGCCCGCGGTCGCGCTCGACGAAGGGTTCGGGGACTGGATCGCCGAGGATCGCGCGCGCGTCGTCTCCATCGAGGACGCGCTCGCGCGCCAGGCCGGCCTCGCGCCGGGAGAGCTGCTGCTCGATTACCCCCTCAAGACGCAGATGCTCGGTGTGGACCTCCCCGTGGTCCGCCGGGACGGCAGCGTCGAGCGACTGACGGACACCGGCTGGAAAGGCACCATCGATCTTCCCTCACTTTCCGAGCAGCTGTATCGCTCGACGCGCTGGCTGCGGGTGTTCACCGCGCGCGAGACAACCCTGGACCGCGACGCGGTCATGCGCACCATCACTGCCGGAGGCTGAATGCTGCCGTCTCTTCGCTCACAGCTCGACGCAGTCGTGGCTCGACGCTCCAACTTCGAGGCGCAGGCCCGCGGGATGTCCGAGGCGCAGCTGCGATTCAGGCCCGCGCCGGGCGCGTGGTCCATCAGCGAAGTGGCGGACCATCTGATGCACGCCGAGAAGGAGGCCATCAAGGCGACCACGAAGGATGGCGTCGAGCGCCGCGGACAGCGGCGCACACTCAAGCAGTTGCTGGCGGCGAAAGGCTTTCGCGCGGTCACCTGGCTGAACATTCGCATCAAGGTTCCCGCGAAAGTCGCGGGGCTGGTAACGCCGGGCTCGACCCCCGATCTCAACGCGCTGTGGGCGCAATGGCGCGACGCGCACGATCAACTCGAGCGCTACCTCGAGACCATCGGTCCCGGGGACGTCGACTACATGGCGTTTCGACATCCGATCATGGGACCGACGAGGGTCGATGGCATCCTGCCTTTTTTCACCCAGCACTTCGACCATCACATGAAACAGGTCAGGCGAATTCGCGCTTCGCCGGGCTTCCCCCGCTGACGACTATTCCGATCCGGGCGTTCGCTTTACCAGCGTCAGGATAGTGTAAACGGCGACCGGCTCGGCGTTCTGATTGCTGACCTCGACATCCCATGCAATCACGCCCTGCGGAACGCCGTCGGCGGGCGTGTCCTTCGCCGTCTTCTGCTTGCAGGTAAACCGCACCTGGATCGTGTCGCCGATGTAAACCGGCTTGACGAAACGGAGATTCTCCAGACCGTAGTTCGCGATCACCGGTCCGGGAGCGGGATCCACGAACAGGCCGGCGGCAGCCGAGATTACGAAGTATCCGTGGGCCACGCGCGCGCCGAAGATCGACTCCTTCGCCGCCGCCTCGTCCATGTGGGCGTAGAAATGGTCGCCGCTGATCGCCGCAAAATCCGAGACGTCCTTCTCCGTGACGGTGCGGGTGCCCGTAATGAGAGTCTCACCGATTTCAATCTCGTCGTAGTACTTCCGGAAGGGATGGACCTTGTCCGGTTTCTCGGATGCTCCCTTCGTCCATTCGTTGGTCACGCGCGTGAGCGTCGTCGGCGACCCCTGCACGGCGGTGCGCTGCATGTAGTGCAGCGCGCCGCGAATTCCGCCCATCTCCTCTCCGCCACCGGCGCGTCCCGGTCCGCCATGGACAAGCTGCGGGAGCGGCGAGCCGTGTCCCGTCGACGCCTTCGCACTGTGGCGGTTCAGCACCATCATGCGCCCGTGATGCGATGCGACGCCGAGGACGACGTCGCGTGCCGTCTCGTCGTTCGCAGTGAATAGGGATCCGACAAGACTTCCTCGACCCATCTTCGCCAGGTCGATCGCTTCCTCCACGCTCGAATATGGCATCACCGTGTTCACCGGGCCGAAGGCCTCGACGCTGTGGGGCTCGTCGCGATCCAGCGGCTTTTCGCAATACAGGAGCGTCGTGGGGAAAAACGCGCCGCGCTCACGGTCCGCGCCGACGACGTCGAACTGATCCGGATCGCCGTACACGCGTTCGCCGGCGCGGAGCAGCGCTTCGAGACTCCGTCGCACTTCGCCCACCTGAGCCCTCCCTGCAAGCGGGCCCATCTTCACCCCTTCGACCGACGGGTCGCCGATCTTCACTCCCGCCAGCCGCTTCTGGAGCGCGGAGATCACGTCATCCACCATCGGCGCGGGCACCAGGGTGCGGCGGATCGCCGTGCATTTCTGACCCGCCTTCGAGGTCATCTCGCGGGTCACTTCCTTTATGAACAGATCGAACTCCTCGCTGCCAGGCGCAGCGTCCGGCGCGAGCATCGAGAAATTGAGTGAGTCCGCTTCCATGTTGAAGCGAATCGAATGCTCGACGATGGACGCGTGCGACTTGAGCTTGCGGCCGGTGGCCGCCGAGCCGGTAAACGTGACGATATCCTGCGAGCCGAGATGCTCGAAAAGGTCGCCGACGCTCCCGACGATGAGCTGTAACGCGCCCTCGGGAAGGATGCCCGATTCGATCATTGCCCGCACCACTTTTTCGGTCACGAATGAAGTGACCGTCGCCGGCTTCACGATCGCCGGCATTCCGCCGAGAAATGTCGGCGCCAGTTTCTCGAGCATCCCCCAGCAGGGAAAGTTGAACGCGTTGATGTGGACGGCGGTTCCCTCGAGGGGAACGCAAATGTGGCGGCCGACGAAGCTCCCATCCTTGGACAGCTGCTCGACGGGTCCTTCGACATGGAACGTTTCGTTGGGAAGCTCGCGCCGGCCCTTGCTCGAGTAGGCGAAGAAAGTCCCGATGCCGCCGTCCACGTCCACCCAACAGTCGGCCTTCGTCGCGCCCGTCGCCGCCGACGCCTGATAGAACTCATCCTTCCGCTCCATCAGGTACTTCGCCATCTCCTTGAGCATTGCGGCGCGCTCGTGGAAAGTCATTTTCCTGAGCTTTCGTCCGCCGACGGTGCTGCCATACTCGAGCATCGCCTTGAAGTCGAGTCCTTCGCTCGTCGCCTCGGCGACCTTCTCGCCGGTCACGGCGTGGAAAAGCTCGGTCGCCTTCCCCGTCCCCTCCACCCACTCCCCCTGGGCGTAACTCCTCAATCTCATCGCACTACTCTCCGGTTTCCTTCGATTGTGTTTCGCGCCACGTCTTGTATGACGATTGTTGCGCTGGTCGCCCGGCCGGGACCTCGCGCAGCGGCTCGCACGGGCGCAGCGATGAGCGCAATTCTCCGGGAAGCGCCTGGTACAGCTTCGTGCCCTCCGTCTTCCACGCGATCATCCCTTCGCTCACGTCCTTGACGATCTTCGCCGGATTCCCGACGACGACCTTTCTCGGCGGAATCTTCATGTCCGCGGGAACGAAGCAAAGGGCGCCGACGATGCATTCCGCTCCGACGACGGCGTTGTCCATTACAACCGCGTTCATTCCGATGAGCGCGTTTGCACCGATGCGGGCGCCGTGCACCACAGCTCCGTGTCCGATGTGCGCGCTCTTTTCGAGAACGACCGTCACCCCGGGGAACATGTGGATGGTGCAGTTCTCCTGAACGTTGCAGCCGTCCTCGATCACGATGCCTCCCCAGTCACCGCGGATCGCGGCCCCGGGGCCCACGTACACGTCCCGCCCGATGGTGACGTTGCCGGTCACCGTCGCATTCGGATGAATGAACGCGCTCTCGTGGATGACCGGCTGGAATCCGTCGAACTCGAAGACGTTCGTCGCGGTCACGCGCGCTCGATTATCGTCGCCATCCCCTGGCCAACCCCGACGCACATCGTGCACAGCGCATACCGCTTGCCGGTCTTTTCCAGCTCGCGCGCGGCGGTGAGGATCAACCGTGCGCCGGACATGCCGAGCGGATGCCCCAGAGCGATCGCGCCACCGTTGGGATTGATGCGCGGGTCGTCGTCCTGCATTCCCAGCTCGCGGATACACGCGAGGGACTGAGCGGCGAACGCCTCGTTGAGCTCGATCACATCCATCGCCTCGAGAGCGAGACCGGCCTGCGCCAGCACCTTCTTCACCGCGGGGACCGGGCCCATTCCCATCGTCCTCGGCTCCACACCAACCGCGGCGCTCGTCACGACGCGCGCGATCGGGCTCAGATTGAGCTCCTTCACCGCGGTGCCCGACGCGACGTAAAGGGCGCAAGCGCCATCGTTGATGCCCGACGAGTTGCCGGCCGTGACGGAGCCATTCCCGTCGGTGCGAAACGCCGGCTTGAGCCGCGCGAGCGCCTCGAGGGTCGAGTCCCGTCGAATGAATTCATCCTCGGCGAACGGTGGCGGAGCTGGCTTCCCTTTCCCGCTAGGCAGTGGGACCTCGGCGATCTCGCTTCTGAATCTGCCAGCCTCGCGCGCGCGAGCGGCCTTGTTCTGCGAAGCGAGGGCGAACGAGTCCTGATCTTCCCGTGAGACCTTGAACTGGTCCGCGACGTTCTCCGCCGTCTCACCCATCGAATCGATGCCGTACAGCGGGGGCATCTTCGGATTCACGAAGCGCCATCCGATGCTCGTGTCGAACATCTCGACGTTCCTGGCGAACGGCTGCCCCGCCTTCGACATCGCGTACGGGGCGCGTGTCATTTGCTCCACGCCGCCGGCGATGAAGAGGTCGCCCTCTCCGCTCCGGATCGCGCGCGCGGCATGGGTCACCGCGCTCATGCCGGACGCGCACAGCCGGTTGACGGTCTCGCCCGGCACGCTCACCGGCAGTCCAGCCAGGAGCAGCGCCATCCGCGCAACGTTGCGGTTGTCCTCGCCGGCCTGGTTGGCGCATCCGAAAACCACATCGGTTATGCGCCCGGGATCGACGGCAGGATTTTTTTCCACGAGCCGCGCGATGACGTGCGCCGCGAGGTCGTCGGCTCGGACCTGGGACAGCGAGCCCGCAAAGCTTCCTATCGGAGTGCGCACTCCGTCGACAATGAATGCATCGGTCATCGACCGCGAAATCTAGTGAATGGGGGAAAGACGGGATAAATTGACCCCTCGATGAGCTACCAATTCGTTCTTTCGGAAACCGACGGGTTCGTCGCGCGCCTGACGCTCAACCGGCCCGACGTCCTCAACAGCTTCAACCGGCAGATGGCGCAGGAGCTGCGAGCCGCCATCGGTGCCGCAGATAATGACCGGAGCGTCCGCGCCCTGCTCCTGACTGGCGCGGGGCGGGCGTTCTGCGCCGGGCAGGATCTGGCGGAGGCGACACCTCCGCCCGGCGAGGAGCCTGATCTGGGCAGGATCGTCAGGGAGAGCTTCAATCCGGTCATTCGAGCGATTCGCGGAATAGAGAAGCCCGTCGTCTGCGCGGTGAACGGGGTGGCTGCGGGCGCGGGCGCCAATCTGGCTCTTGCCTGCGACCTGGTGCTCGCATCCAGCGAAGCTTCGTTCATCCAGTCTTTCGTTAAAGTCGGGCTCGTCCCCGACAGCGGCGGAACGTTTTTTTTGCCGCGCCTCGTCGGCCTCCCTCGCGCCACAGCGATGGCGATGCTCGGAGAAAAACTCCCGGCTACGCGAGCTCTCGAGTACGGCATGATTTACCGTGTCTGCGAGCCGGCCGAGCTGGCCGGGGCCGCGCTCGAATTGGCGCGTACGCTGGCCTCGATGCCGACCCGCGCGCTCGGGCTCACCAAGCGTGCGTTCAACGAATCGCTGACGAACAACCTCGATACCCAGCTCTCGCTCGAAGAAGATCTGCAGGGACTGGCCGGCAGAACGAACGATTACCGCGAGGGCGTCGCTGCGTTCGCCGGGAAGCGAAAGCCGCTTTTTACCGGCGAGTAAGTGGCATCGCTCGGGCGCGACACCGTTGTCGGAGTGATCGGTGCCGGGGCGATGGGAAGCGGCATCGCGCAGGTCGCGGCGACCGCCGGCCATCGAGTCCTCCTCCGCGACGTGGACGATGACGCCGCCCACCTCGGTCTGCGCTCGATCGGCAAGTCGCTCGACGGCCAGGTGGCCAAGCAGAAGCTGAGCGCTTCGGCGGCGGCGGAAATTCTCGCTCGCGTAGTCGTCGCATCCGGCGGAGCAGGAGGTCCCAATTCATTCGCGGCCTGCGGAATGGTGATCGAGGCGATTGTCGAGGATCTCGGCATCAAGCGGCGAACCTTCAGCGAGCTCGAAGACGTGGTGGACGCCGCATGCGTGCTGGCGACCAACACCTCGTCCCTTTCCGTGACGGCGATCGCCGAGGGGTGTGCGCGTCCGGAGCGCGTGCTCGGAGTTCACTTTTTCAACCCGCCCGTGATTCTGCCGCTGGTGGAGATCGTGCCCGGGGTCGCGACTGCGGCCGACGTGACCGCGAGCACCAGCGCGCTCATCCAATCCTGGGGCAAGACCACCGTTCTCGCGTCCGATACGCCGGGCTTCATCGTCAACCGGATTGCCCGGCCTTTCTACGGTGAAGCCATCCGCATATACGAAGAAGGCATCGCCGATCCGGCCACCGTCGACTGGGCGATGCGCGAGTTGGGCGGCTTCCGGATGGGTCCATTCGAGCTGATGGACTTCATCGGCCACGACATCAACCTCGCCACTACCACCGCCGTGTTCGAAGCCACCGGCCGCGACTTGCGATAC
>DATLBG010000154.1:0-3470 GCA_035527035.1 Gemmatimonadaceae bacterium
ACTGACACGGACACGCTGGCCTTCCATGCCGCGGACCTCAGGTTCACCGGAGTGAGCACCGCGCTGCTCGATCAGGTGCTCGGCGTGTCGTGGCCGCCGCGCCCGGGCGTGCTCTCGGGCCGCGCCAGGTTCGATGGCGGATTCAACGCGATGCGCGTGGACGGCGACGTGACGTTCACCGGTCCCGGCAGCGGCCGTAACCGCGTCGTCGCCGTCGGCGAGCTGGGCGTGGGCGATGATTTCAGGGCGCGCAATCTTCGCCTCCGGCTCATGCCCGTGACGGCGGAATTTGCGCGCGTGATCATCCCCGACATTCCGTTCGGCGGGACGTTCGCCGGCACCGCCACGCTTAACGGATCGACGGGCTCCACGCTGGTCGCGACCGGCGACGTGACGCACGTCGAGCGGGGCAACAGGTCGCGGGGCATCGGCCGCGTCGCGGTGAGACCCATGGGCGAGCGCGCATGGCTCGACGTGAACGCCCGCTTCGCTCCCCTCGCGCTCGCGACCGCGGGACAGTTCGCGCCCAAGCTGCAGCTGCGCGGGTTCGTGAGCGGTCCGGTCCGCTTTACCGGCACGCTCCGCGATTTCAGCATCAACACGAATCTGGCGGCCTCCGGCGGCGGCAACGTCGCCATCAACGGGCGCGTTGATCTCGAGGGACGCGCGACCGCGTACGACCTGCGCGTGAACGCCGCGCTGTTCAACGCGAACGCTGTTTCCGGTCGCGCGCCCCGCACGCAGCTCACGGCGACCGGCCACATGGTGGGATCGGGAACGGATCCCGAGACGATGCGGGGCAACCTCGTCGCGGACGTGAAGACGTCCATGTGGGACACGCTCGCGCTCGACTCCGCCAAGGTCCGCGTCGCGTTCGCCGACGGTCTCGCGCGGTTCGACACGCTGACGCTCAGCGTTCCGCAGGGAAAGCTCGACGCGCAGGGCACGTTCGGGCTCAGCGAGCGGCGCCAGGGGGAGCTGCGCTATAGCGTCGTCATAGACACGCTGTCCGCTCTCGAAGGGCTGATCGGCACCGACACCGGCACGGTCGCTCCGCGGCCGCGGATCCTCGCGTCGCGAGTCGCGCGGGCGCGGGCGGACTCCGCGCGCCTGGCGCGCGAGACCGAGGTGGAGCGCGCCGTCGGCGGACGCGCCGTGCCTCCGATCGCCGTGGACACGCCGAGCGTGATTCCCCGCGGGCTGCTCGCAGGCTCGCTGCGAGCCGAGGGCGTGGCTACGGGCAACATCAGGAACTTCGGCCTGCGCGGCACCGCGAGGGGCGCGAACATCGTCGCGCGCGGGCAGCGCGTCGGACGGCTCGTGGCGGACTACGAGTGGACCGGCGGTCGCACGCCGGCGTCGAAGCTGTCGGTGGACGCGCAGCTGGCGGACGCGCGGCTCGCGGGCTTCGCGCTGGATAGCCTCGACGCGCGCATCAGCTACCAGAAGCCCGGCGGCACCGCGGAGATCGAGATTCACCAGGACGACGACACGCAGTACGCCCTGGCCGCGCAGTACCGGCTGCACGCGGACCACAAGGAGCTGCACCTCGACAACATGCGGCTGCAGTTCGACACGACCCTTTGGACGAGCACGCGCTCGTCGGACATAGAGTGGGGCGGCAGCGGGATCATGGTTCGCACTCTCGAGCTTACGAACCCCGCCGGCGGCCGGATCTTCGTTGACGGGCTGATCCCGAAGGAAGGCAACGCCAACCTGCGTCTGGCCGTTGACCGCTTCGAGATCGCGGACATCGCTTCTCTGCTGCAGAGCGACATCAACGCGCGGGGCCTCCTCTCGTTCGACGTGAACGCGAGCGGCACGCTCGCCGACCCGCGATTCAAGGGAGCCTTCGGCGCCACCAACTTCGTGTATAACGACACGAGCCTGCCTGAAGTACACGGCACCCTGGACTACGCGAACGAGACGCTGTCCGGCCGCGCGGACGCGACGCTCGCCAACGGGCAATCCGTCATTGTTGCCGAGGGCACCGTGCCGGTGAACCTCGCTCTAACGGGCGTCACGGGCTCCAGAATCCCGCGAGACCGACAGATAGCCCTGCGCGTGACCGCGGACAGCTTCCCGGTGGAGATCCTGCCGCAGATGGGCAGCTTCATCACCAACGTGCGCGGGCGAACCAGCGGCAACGTTTCGATCGGCGGAACGCTGAGCGCGCCGGCTCTGTCGGGCAACGTCGCGATCCACAACGGCAGCGCCAAGATCGTTCCGACGGGCGTCACCGTGCGACAGGTGTACGGCTCGGTGCGAATGACGGGTGACACGGTCGTCGTAGACTCGCTGGTGGGCAGGAGCGCGGGTCCTTTCCGCGTATCGGGCGGGGTCGGCGTCGGATCCTTCCGGGAGCCGACTTTCGATCTCCGGCTGGCCTCCCGCGGAGCGCGCGTGCTGGACAACAAGCACGGCGAGCTGTTCGCCGACCTCGATGTCGCGATGTACGGGCCGTTCAAGGGCGCGCTCATCAGCGGCGGCGTGCGCATCCGCGAAGGGGTGCTGTACATCCCGATGCCCGACGACAGGCAGGTGATCGGCGCCGACGATCCCGCGATCTTCGCGGTGCTCGATACAGCGCTGACCCCGGCGACCGAGATATTCCCGGCGCAGTCGCCGCTGCTCGCGAATCTCCGCGTGGAGCTGAATCTGCGCGTGGACCGCGACGTGTTCGTGCGCGCCCCGAACGTCAACGTCGAGGTGTACACCGACGGCGACCTGATTGTCCGCGCAGACCGCGCCAAGGAGTCGCTGACGCTCGACGGCGTGCTGCTCAGCGATCGCGGAGACTACGTGTTCCTCACGCGAAGGTTCAAGATCCGGCGGGGATCAGCGACTTTCGTCGGGCTCAGCGAGATAAATCCGACGCTGCAGATTCAGGGCGAGTACGAGGTGCGGCTGCCCACGCGCGAAGCCATCAACATTCAGATCGTGATCGGCGGGACGATGAAGAGCCCGAAGATCACGCTTACGAGCGACGCGCAGCCGCCGATGGCTCAGAGCGACATTCTGAGCTACCTCGCGTTCGGCCAGT
Source organism: Gemmatimonadaceae bacterium (assembly GCA_035527035.1). Lineage (GTDB taxonomy): Bacteria > Gemmatimonadota > Gemmatimonadetes > Gemmatimonadales > Gemmatimonadaceae > JACDCY01. Next base: position 3,044 of record DATLBG010000154.1, read on the forward strand.
CGGGAACGACGCTGACGCAGCTGGGCGGCTCGGCGCTGTCCGCCGGCGGGAGCGCGGGCAACCTGGTCGGCACCGGCGCGGCGCTCGCCACCAAGCAGCTCGCCGCGGTCGCGCTGGGCGTGTTCACCGAGGAGCTCGCCGGCGAAGCGGCGCGGTCGCTCGGAGCGGACGTGCTGATCATATCGCCGGCCGAGATCCAGACCGATGTCGGCAGCTTCCTTCGCAGCACCGAGGTCGAGTTCGGCAAGTACGTGAACCCGCACACGTTCGTGTCCTTCACCGGGCGGCCGGACCCGGCCGCGTTGAAGCGACCAGGCTTCACCCTCGAGCACCGTTTCCCGTCGATGCCAGGCTATCGCATCGAGGTCGCGCTTGAGCCGCGCTATTTATTGCGCGAGCCGACGCTCGAGTTGCGCGCGCCGATTAC
>DATLBG010000155.1:0-16767 GCA_035527035.1 Gemmatimonadaceae bacterium
CGCACGTACAAGAGTGTCAAGCGCCGCATGGAAGTGCGCGGCGAGGAGCGCGGAGTGACCGTGATCGACGATTTCGCGCACCACCCGACGGCCATCCGCGAGACCATAGCCGCCGCGCGACAGAAATTCGCCGGTCGCCGCATCGTCGCCGTGTACGAGCCGCGCAGCTACACGGCTCAGCTGCGTGAGTTCGAGGATGCGTACGAGACGGCGTTCGCCGCGGCCGACCAGATCGTGCTGGCGGGTCTGTTTCACGCGGAGCGCTACGCCAGCAACGCGCTGAACCCGGCGGCGCTCGTCGACCGCTGGAAAGCGGCGGGCAAAAAAGCCGCTTACATCCCCGCCGTTCCCGGGATCGTGACCACCCTCGCCGCCACCCTCCGCCCCGGCGACGTTGTGCTGGTCATGTCGAACGGCGGCTTTGGGGGACTGCATGAGAAACTTCTCTCAGCATTGGCCGCTCCGAGTTAGGGCAACCGGAATCTCGCCAGGAGCTCACCGGCGGAGTTCAGGTCACCGTCGGTTCCGAAACTGTTTTGTCCAACACGTAAGTCTTAACCAGCGCGAAAGCCAGCAAGACCAGCAGGATTACCTGGGCAACTGTCGTCTCGACAGTCGGATAGATGCCCAGGAACCCGATCTTCGAAATCCCCAGCGCCGTTTCCGGGACAACGTGCCCCTCCTGCAGCTCGTGGATGCCTCTCCCGGTGAACACGAATGCCATGTAGTACAACAGCACGCTGGTGATGGCGAAAAACGGCCGTAGCGGGATCTTCACTCCGAACTTGTAGAACAGCGCGAAGATCACCGCGAGCACCGCCACGCCGGCGAGGAATCCCAGGGCGAGCTGCATCCCCTGCCCCGGCGCGTCCAGGATCATGGCCTGGTAGAAAAGCACCGTCTCGGCCCCCTCGCGGAACACCGCGAGAAACGCCACGAGCATTAGCGCGGTCCCCCCGCCCTTCTGCATGGCGCGCGACACCTGCGTCTGAATGAACTGCTGCCACTTAGCGGTCTCGATCTTGGAGATCAGCCAGTAGCTCACGAAGAACAACACGATCGCCGCCAGCAGCATCGTGATCCCTTCCGTGATTTCGCCGGCCGCCGGCGATGCGGCGAGAGTCGCGCTGAAGACGAAAGCCAGCGCCACGCTGGCGACGAGCGCCGCGACTACACCCGCCCAGATCGGACGGAGTTTGTCACGGTTGCCGGTCTTGACGAGGAGCGCGACGACGGCGCCCACTATGAGGATTGCCTCGAAGCCTTCGCGGACGATTACAAGAAACGATTGGATGGCGGGGGTCATTTCAGCGGTTGAGAATGGTCCTCGAATCGATTGCCGAGAGAATTTATCGGCATTACCAAACCCGTCAACCGCTACGCCTGCTCCAAGTCGTACACGTATTCGCCCCTTAGCTCGGCGTCGCAGAGCGCGGCCCGCTGGCCGGTGCGCTCCTCGAATCGGTGTGCGAAATCCGGCAGCCGCTCGGCGGTGAACGCGGCGCGATCCATTCCGAGCGCCGCGATTGCGCTCTCGATCGCCGGCGGCGGGCCTTCGACCTCCACCAGGTCGTCCATCCTCGGGTACCGCTCGAAGCGCACGGTCGCTTCCCCGACCCGGTACAACCATACCTCGCGCTGTATCTCCCGCGTCACCAGGTAGCCGAGCGCTTCGAGAATCGCGGTAATCCCGGCGACGTCGGTAACGCCGGTCGTCAGCTCCTCCCGCCACTTGAGGCCGGACTCGATCCGTGTGGCGCCCTTCCAGTCGAGGTGCGCGCTGTTCCCCGTCAGGCTTTCGTACACGCGTACCCTGAGCACCTGGTCCACCGCGGCGAGCGACCGGTCCGCCGTGTCGTATCGGAGGTCCCGCATCCGTCCCGAGAAAAGCTCCTCGGCGCCGGCCCCGGCGAGCCGCGCGGCACGCGCCGCTACGTCGTCCACGACCGCCTTGACCTCGACCTCAAGCATCGGCAATGACCCGTGCCACAGCGTCCGTGTCCGCCAGATTCTCGAACAAGGCGTACGGCTCGTGCTGCCGGAGATCGTCCACCGTGTAGTGTCCCGTCGCGACTCCGATCGCGCGCGCGCCGATTGCCTCGCCGCATCGGATGTCGGCGGGTGTGTCGCCGATCACGTAAATCGCGTCGCCCGCGAGCTCGCGCCCGAGCAGGTCGGTCGCGCGCCGCTGAGCCAAGCCCGGAAGGTGGGGCCTGTGCTCATGGTCGGAGCCGAACGCGTTCACGCGGAATCGGGTGACGTCCACGCCCGCGGCGGCAAGCTTCACTTTCGCGCCGGGCTCGATGTTACCAGTGAGCAGGCCGAGGGTGATGTTTTCCCTGGACTCGAGCTCGTCGAGCAGATCGGGGATCCCCGGCAACGTGCGCGGAATGCGCTCGCCCGACGATACCTCGCGAGAGAGGCCCGCGAGATAGAGCTCGAAAAGCGCGTCCATCCGCTCGTCTATGTATGCGTCGTCATGGCCGTGGCCCCGCATGAGGTCCCGCACGATCTGCCGGTCGGTCTTGCCGTCGTACCGGTACGCGGGGTCGCCCGACGTGCCGTACAGCTCGATCAGCGCCGACCGCATCGCGCGCATGCCGGCGCCCTCGCTCGACAGCAGCGTTCCGTCGATGTCGAACAGGACGAGCTTCATGCCCGGGTGAAGAGGACGCCGGTTATGATCGTCCCTGTGCCGATCGCCTGCCACAGGGTGGGAACCTCGTGCAGGAAGATCCACGCGATCGCCAGCGCGATGATCGGCTGAATGTTCGAATACACCGAGGTGCGCGTCGGTCCGAGCAGCTTGATGCCGCGATACCAGAACAGGTACGCGATGACCATGGACACGATGCTCGCGTAGAACACGGCCGCCCACGCCGAGAGCGGGACCGCGCCCCAATCGGTCGCTGCGAGCGCCGGACCGCTCACGACAAGCAGAGGCGCGAGTCCGCCGACCATCGTGATCGCGGAAAGCTTGAGCGGGCTGAAGATCAGCGTGTACGGCTGCAGCAACACGGTGAAGGAGGTCCACGTCGCAACGGCGGCGACCATAAGCAGCGATCCGGCGAGCGTCGAGTCTCCCGCCGCCGCATTCGCGCTGTCGGAGATCACCAGGGCCACCCCGACGACGGACAACGCGATTCCAAAAAGCATTTTCCGTCGCACGCGCTCGATGCCGCGAAGGCGGCTCGCGACCGCGATGAACGCGGGCGCCGCGGCGACGATGAGCGCCGCGTGTCCCGCGCGGGTGCGGGACAGTCCCTCGACGAAGAAGAATTGATAGACGCCGTGGCCGAGCACGCCGATCGCCAGCAGTATCAGAAAGTCACGCCTTCCCGGCCAGGGGCTCTTCGAGATGACGGCGATCGTGACGAGCACGACAGCGGCCATCCCCACCCGAAGCCCGGTAAAAGCGAGCGGGGTGAATACCTGCGTCGCGAACTTCACGACGCTGAAGTTCACGGCCCATATGGTGGCCATTAAAAACAGCATCATGTCGGTGGCCGTGAATCCGCGCTGGCTGGGCATCCGGTAAGGTAGCCGCCCGCGTGGAAGTGCAGCTACTTTGCGGAATGCACATCTCGTTCGCGGTTTTCGCCGACGCGGCCAACCTTTCGCAGGAAGGCAAGCTCAACATCCTGGGGGTTTTCGACGCAGTCCAGGTCTCGGCGTTTCCGTCGGTGCACCCGCGCACTCACCTGGTCGTGCGGCTGAAGGGGGATGTCGACGACATCGGCAAGCACTCCATGACCCTCCGCTGGCTGAATCCATCCGGCGACGAGCTCTGGGTGTCCGGCGGAGAGCTGAACGTCGGCGCGCCGGCCGATCCGAGCTTCGAGATGGACCTCCCGGTGATCGCCCTGATCGATCTCCCGCTGTCAGAGCCCGGGCGCTACGTCATGCAGCTGGAGGTTGATGGCGAGTTCGAGGGGGAGGTGCCGCTGCTCGTCACCGCCGGGGTCCCGGTAGCGCGGCAGTCTGGAGCGCTGTACAGCTGAGGTCACAACCTCCAGGAACCTCATTGATCGGGGAGAACTCTCCTCCCGAACAGAAAGCGGCTTTTAAGCGCGGCAGAAACGGGCTCACTCGAATCGAGAGATTCGACTGCAAAGCCTCCGCGCGCCACGGCCAGATGGACGATTTCCGCTCCGCCGGCCGAGATCGCGACGTGGGTCATTCTCCGGTCGTCGCGCTCGGAGAAGAACAGCAAGTCGCCCGGCTGCAGCGTGTCCACTCCGCCCTCGAGCTCCGCGCCCGCCCCACCCTGCTGCCACGCGTCCCGGGGCAACGCCACTCCGTGGAGCGCGAACACCGACTGGACCAGCCCGGAGCAGTCGGCGCCCCAGGGTGTGACCCCGCCCCACATGTACGGCGTACCCGAAAAAAGCCGCCGCGCGGATTGAACTATGGCCGCACCATCCGCGGCGAACACGCGACGCCGCTCCGCGAGCGTGAGCACTTCGCCGGCGACCACCGTCACGTCCCTCGGGACCAGCGCGCCCAGCGGGAGCGCGTGAATTCCACCCGCGAATCCGCGCACGACACATCCGAGGGACAGCAGCGCGTCCGCGTCCCAGGCGCGAGATGGTGGACCGTTGCCGCCGGGTCCCATGAGCGAGAGATAACCGCAGTGGATCCACCCTTCGTAGTGGTCGGCGCCGCGGGCGAGCCACCATGTGCCCCGCTCTTCGATCAGATCCAGCTCGTGCCCGCGCAGGGCCTGGCTCAGCTGCGTGGCGGCGACCGTGGGTTCGGCGAGAAGCGGCGCCACCGCCGTCCGAACCAGCGCGCGGATGTGCTTCAGTGCTCCGGCCAGTCGATCCTGAGGGGACTCCGCGCGGCGGCCGGGACAACCGCTTGCGCCTCGCATGCCTTGCAGCGCACCACTCCGCGAAACGTGCACATCAGGCAGATGAAAGTGCTGCACACCGCGCACGGATAGCCCTCGGACGCGCGCTCCTCCTTCTCGCAGGAGCGGCAGATCATCGCGTCTCGTTCAGTGAGCTGCTTGGCCATTGTCGAAAGTTACTGATCCGGGACGGACCGAGTAGCTAGAATCTCCAACTGCGGAAGATGTCCACTCCCAACTGCGGCGGCGTCTGCTGGAATCCCCTCGCAGCCGTCGTGCCTGCGCACGCCAGCTCGCCCGATCCCGGCTCGATTCCTCCCTCGGCCGACAGCGTGCTGCTGATCCGGTACTCCAGCCGTAGCCCCAGATTCTCCGCGAAGTTCTGCCGGCATAGCCCGGTGCTGAGGCCCAGGAACCAACGCTCGCTCAGCTGCTTCCCGAGGATCACGCGCGTGGTGAAGAGGCTGCTCAAGTAGGAGCTCGTGGATCCCCCCGCGGCGCCCTCCCCCCCGATAGTTCCGGTCTGGACCTCGACGATGTCGAATACGCTGCGCGGAATCCTGCTGCTGATGAACGTTCCCGCGAGCCGGCCTCCGATCGTCAGCAGCTGCTCCGTGTACTGCGCGGAGCTGTTGCTGAGCGCGAACGCCGGCTCGCCTGTCACGAGATAGCTGAGCAGGTCCGACTGCGACAGCGGCAGGCTGTCGGCGCTGGCCAGAGAGAGCGCCGGCTCGCCCAGCGTCCCCGTGATGGCGACGAGCACGCGGACGTCTTCGCGGTTGAAGCTCTGTCGCGGCCGGCGCACCGTGTGAATCGCCCTGATGTCGAGCGACGGGTTCACTTCCGGGCCGCCGAAGAAGCGAAGTGTTCCGCGCTCCACCTCGAACGTCGGCTGAACCACGCCGAGATTAAGCACGTACGTCCCGCGCTCGGCGTTCAGCGTGCCGGCGAGCGCGAGCTGCGGCGTCGCCACCGATGCGCCGGTCACGGCCGACTGGGTCCGCCCGCGCACGAGATCGAGACGACCGCCCAGCTTGATGTTCGCCTCCGAGGAGCGCAGCCAGACGTCGTCGCCGACAGTCACGGATACGTTGTCGAGAGTGAGATTGCTGGCGAACGCGCTCGGCACTTTCGGCAGGAATCGCCGGGCCTGGCGCAGCGTGGAATCCACCAGCCCGGACAGAGCGGGGTCGTCGAGGTCGATGATGTCCTTCCCGAGGAGCTCCGGCAGGAACACGGTCCCTTCGTTGACGACGAGCCCTCCGCGAAGCACCGCCGCGTCGTAATCACCGAGCAGCCGCATCTCGGGCCCGGTGGAGACGTCGAGCGTCGCGACCCCCGGCCTGCGCAGCGCGCGGAAATGATCCGCATGAACCCGCACGTCGAACCGCGGTCGCGTGTACGTGCTCAGGTCGATGTTGCCGAGCACTGCTGCGCCGCCATTGCGCCCGCCACCGCGCGGCGTGTACAGGGTCAGACGGCGGATGTACAGCGTATCCTGCACCAGCTCGATCTCGCTGTTGAATCGCTCGTACGCGACGCCGGTCGCCGGAATGGTGAAGCGCCCGTCGGCGACGCGCAGACTTCCGTTCAGAACAGGCTGCTTCACGGGCCCGCTGGCGTGAAGATCGATCCCGAGGGCGCCGCGCGCGTCCGTCACGGGGAGCAGCGTCTGAATCACGGAGAGATCGATTCCGGAGCTGACCACGCTGCCCCGCACGGAGTCGTTCGCCACCCGGATGTCGCGAACCAGCAGCGCTCCCTCCGACTGATCGACCGCGCTCCTCTCGCGCGCGAACAGCTCGAAGCGCATCGAGTCGATGTCCACGTATTCGCGCGCTAGAGTGATCATCGCCGGCGAGGCGAGCCGGTACTGGTGCACCGAATCGGCCGCGATGGACGCCGTATCGAGCGCGACGAGCAGGGTGTCGCCGCGACGCTCGGTCCGCGCCGCGAGCCGCGTGCTCGCTCCGTTGGCCGCGATCAGCGTCGCGCGGGCCGTTCCGCTTCCCGACGATCCCTGGTCGGCGGTCACGTCCACCGAAGCGAGCCGGATTCTGCCGAACGCGACCGTGTCGGCTCTGAATGCCGCGCTTCCCGAGGTCGAGCCGTTCTGCCGCCGGCCGTCGAACGTCCCGCTCACCCGGCCGGCTCGTCTCTCTCCCGCCGCGACGCCCGCGCCGCTCACTGTGCCTCTCACGGCGATCCCGGTCGCATCAGTGGTTGCTCGACCGCGGACCGTGACCGCGCCTGACTTCGAGCCCTCGCCGAGATACGCGCTCAGCGCCGCGAGCGAATCCACGGCAAGGACGAAATCGAGCGCGCCGCTCGCTCCCTTGGCGAGCCCTATCGTGCCCGTTCCCGTCGCGACGCCCGCCGCGGACACGACTTCCATTGTATCCACGCGCGCGATTCCGTCAGCGATCGCCACGCGCGCCATCGCCCGAAGGATGGCGACCTCATCGATGCGGGACGCCGCGCCGGTCACGCGTACCGTTCCGCGCAGATCCTCGGCGCTCGACCCGACCAGATCGACTTCGTACGAGCCGTTCAGCGAAGTCGCCGGCAGCTCCGGCGACGCGAGCAATCCGCGAGCGTCCACGCGAGCGACCGCGCCGCTGCCCTTCACCACGTAGCTCGGCGCCTCCGCGTCCACCTTTCCGTCGAAGGAAATCGAGCCGTGCTCGTTGGCGAGCGTCGTCACCAGCGACATGTCCGCCGCGTTACCGCGCACGCGGATCGGGCCGGTCATATCGCCGCGCAACGGTATGGCGGGATACGATCTCGCGAGCGTAGTCAGAGAGAGCGGAGCGCCGAGCAGGTCCACATCGTAGCTCACGTATTCGTCGCCGAGCGTCACGCGTCCGGATCCCGTCACCCGTGAAGGGCGGCCCGGTCCGTCGTGATGCAGCGCGTCCGCCGAGCTGAATCTCAGGTCCGTCCAGATGGAATCGAGCCGGGCCGTTCCGGAGATCCATCCCTGCAGCTTCGGGAATTCCGGATTGAGAAACCGCGCCGTTCGCAGATCGAACCGCGCGACATTCACGTCGAATCCGCGGAACACCGCGAGCGCCGGGAGGGTGATGTCGAGCATTCCGCGTCCTGTTCCACGCGCAACGGCACCGGGCACATTGGCGTCCGCGAACACGACATCGGCACGCTCGACGCGGAATCTGTCGAGCGGTCCGCCCGACGCCGCGACTGTGCCGGTGATCTTCCCCTGCCAATCGTACGTGAACGGTCCGCCCGCGAGCGTGCGTATCAGATCGAAGTCGATGGGCGCCGCTTCGAGCCGCACGTTCTTCGCGACCAGCAGGGGCCGCCCGATGCCGAAGGTCATCTCGCCGAGCAGCCGGGAGCGGGTGCTCCTGACGTCCATGTCGTAGATGCGATAATCCAGCACCTCGAGATCGTCAGGGGAATTGCGAATCGCGAGCTTCATCCGGCCGCCGCCCGTGCGCGGGAGCGTGGGGTAAACCCACGCCACGTCGGACATCGAGACCGAGTCGCCCGTCACGTCCACGTAATACCGAAGCGGCAGCCCGCCGCAGCAGACGACTTTGATCTTTGCGCTGCCGGTCGACGCGGGCAAGTCAAAGTGCGGCGCAACCGCCCACACGGAATCGGCGACCTGTCGCACGGTGCCGTTCACGTTCGTGAAGTAGAACGGCGGATCGAGCCCCTTCACCGAGAGATCGCGCACGGTGAACACGCGCGCTGAGCTGTCCGGGTCGGCCAGCCGCGATGGCCCGAGGGCGGCGTTGCCCCGCTCCCACCGCCACGTCCGCGTGTATCCACTGCCGGCACGCCGCACTTCGCGCGCCGGATCCGTGAGCGCGGCGGTCACGATGCTGTCGCGAACGCGTTTCGGCGGGTTGCCCAGCACGCGCCAGGGGATCGTGACGGCAAACTTCGCGTCACGAACAAAAGCTGAATCCATCTGCACGAATTCGCCGAAGCCTCGACGGCGCCCCAGCGGCGCGGGCTGGCCGCGCGGGAAGATCCGCTCGAAGTTCCACTTTCCGTCAGGGTAGTAACGGAGGTGCACGTTCGGATGCTCCACCGTCATCAGACGGACCAGAACCCGCTTGTCGAGCAGATCGCGCAGCTCGTACTTCACGAACACACGGCCCGTGGCGAGAAACAGCGAGTCGTTCTCGTCGCGAATCTCGATGGAATCGATCACGACGCCGTTGAGCAGGCCGCCGCTGATGCGGCCGACGTACATCTTGCCGTTCACTTTCGCGGCGAGCCACGACTGCACGAATCCGCGCACGCGCTCCTGGCCGAATCGCGTCTGCGTGCTGCCCACGACCAGCAGCACCACGATGAGCATGAGCGCGATGAGCACGACGGCGCTCGACAACACCACCTTCCGCCTGCGTGGCATCCGCTAGAACGCCTGGCCGATGGCGAAGCTGAACGTGAGACGCCCCAGCACGCCGCTGTCGCGCGTCGGAGCGAACGTGCCCGGACAACGACCTTCTTCCTGCTCCAGGGCCAATCCATTCACGCCATCGGCCGCGTGCACCTTGAGCTCGTTCGCCGGGCTCACGCATGGCAGCGCGCCGCCCAGCGCTGTCGGCACCTCGTAATACAACGGTCCCGCGGGGCGATCGTACGGGTTGTATCCGATGACGAGCCGGATCAGCCCCACGGGCGAGAGCGCGCCTAGCTGTATTCCGGGCGTGGCTTTCAGGCGGAAGTTCTGAAAGACGTCGTCGTCGCCGCGGTTCCACACGTCGCCCACGTCGGTGAACAGCGTGACCTGGACAAGGTTCGAGAAAACCGGAGCAGGCACGCGGAGCTCGACGTTCCCGACGAGCAGCGAGTTGCCCCCAACCGGGACGGCGCGGCGGAATTCGCGCTCGCCCTCTGCGACTCTGAACAGCGTGTCGGCGCGTCCCGTCACGCCCGGATACAGAGTGTCGAACTGCGTGGCGATGTAAATCGCCGAGCCGAGCTCGTTTTGCGAAAATCCGCGCACCGTGGTCGGGCCGCCGGCGAACAGCCGCTCCTCGGGCGGCACGAAGCGCGTCGGATCACCGAGCGAGGGACCGAGCAGGCCGCCGGCGCGGAACCGCACCGCGATCACGTTCCGCGCGCCGATCCCCCAGTACCGCGCTGCGTCGCCCAGAATCTTGTTGAATCCGAGCGAGTTGTCCGCGAGCGTCAGCTTCGACGCATGCCGCGCCTCCGCGCGCCACGTGTAGCCGCGCGTCGGATACACCGGGTTGTTCGCCGCGTTGCGCGAGACGACGATGCTGGCCACGCCGAGCGGCTGCAGCCGCTGCAGGCGCTCGCGGTCTTCCTGCGCGCACCTGTTGAACACCGCGCAGAAGAGCGCCGGCTGCGCTTCGGTGCGACCGTAGTCGAGCTGATACGCGAAGCTCACCGGCGTCCGCTGGAATCTCCGCCAATCCAGTCCGACGATTCCGCCGATCGCGGTCGTGCGCAGATACGCCTTGTACTCGGACGTCCGGCCGCTGTACACGGTGATCGTCGGAACCGTCCGCAGGCCGAAGAACGACGGCTGCCGGAGCGTCGCGCCGACGTAGTAGTTCAGCCGGCTGCTGTATGGATCCGACTTCGCCTGCGGGCAGAGGTCGCGCGCGCCGTCGAGCGGTTCTCCGATGCCGATCTTCGAGACGCGCGCGCTCAGCTCGAGCCTGCGCGCTCCGCGCAGGAAATTGTAGTTCGTCAGCTCGCCGGACGCCCGGATGCAGTCGAGCGTGCCATAGCCCAAGCCGACTCGCGCGGCGCGCATAGCGTCTTCCGCGAGCGTGATGCGGATGTCCGCGAGCGAATCTCCAGGGATCGTATCGAGCGTGATCGCGACCTGCCGGTACCCTTCGGTCTGGTACAGCGCGCGCTGGGCGTTGAGCAGATCCCGCTCGCGATACACCGCCCCGCTGTTCACGCCGGCGATGCGACGGACGACGCGGTCGGGAATCTGTTGCCGTCTGCCGGCGCGAGGCGTGACGGCGACGGTGACGCCCCCTATGCGGGTGAACGGCCCGCTCGCTACGTGCAGCGTGTCGTACGCCAGGAGCGCGTCGCGGTCCTCGAAGAAGGAGTTGGTGACAATCGCCGCGGCGTACCCGCTGTTGCGCAGCCTGCGCGCGACGGAATCGCGAGCTGCCTCGATCCGCACTCTATCGAACGGCTCGCCAACTCGTATGGGCAGGTTGCGCGCGATCCGGGCGGAGTCTCGAACTCCTGCCAGCCCCGTGATCGCGAGCACTGCGAGCCGGGTCGAGGGTCCCTCGCTGACGATGAAACGGACGGCTACGCCGCGCGAGCCCAGCTTGGCGGTCGCCGTGTCCACGGCGACGCGGGAGTAGCCGCGGTTGCGGTAGAACACGATCAGCCGGATCCGGTCGTTCACGAACTCGCTCTGGTTCAGGCAGCGGCGCTCCGCGAAGGGGAGCCTCAGCGCGCGCCGGGTCCAGCCCGACGGGGTCGTCGCTATGGTCTGCGCCAGCTGGCCATCGGTAAACGCCGTGTTGCCGGCGAACTGGAGCGAGCGAACTTCGAGATCCCCCGGGGCGCACGGCACCGTTTGCGCTCCGGCCTCGGAGGCAAGCGCCATTACCAGCGATGTGAGAAGGCAGGCAAGCCGCACGGGGCGGCGTGACATCACCGCGCTGCCGGCTTTATGGCTACGCGAGGTGGCTGCGGCGGCTCGGAACGTGCGATGCTTTTCGTGCCGTTGGAGCGCGGTACGAGCGGCGTCTTCTCGGCCATCACACGGGCGAGATAAAAGCTTGCCAGGCCCGCGCCCAGCCCGATCGCGATCGCGGGAAGCAGCTCGGCGAGGCCAAGATGTCGGCGATAGTTGTATTCCGCGGTCACGATTTATGCTCTTGGAATGGTTCTCTAAGTTCACGCGAATCCCACCACCAGTCAACCGTTTAGCACTATGCGCCGAGCCTACCTGCTTCTCCTGCTGCTCGCCTCAGTCGCGTGCCGCGGCGGCGATACGTCGCCGACGCGCCGGACCCTCATCGACTCGCGCGACACATACGATCCGCGCTCGCTCGATCCCGCTCTCTCCACCGACGTCCCCACCGGGCGCGCCGTGGCCTACGTCTTCGACGGGCTCGTTCGTTTTACCCCGACGGCGGAGATAGTCCCCGGGCTGGCGAGATCCTGGGACGTTTCGGACGCCGGACGGGTGTACACCTTCCACCTTCGGAGCGGGGTGAAGTTCCACGATGGGCGGCCCTTCACGGCGCGCAACGTCATAAACAGCTTCCAGCGTGTGCTCGACCCGGCCACGACCGGCGGCCGCGGCTGGCCGCTCTACCCGATCCAGGGCGCCCGCGAGTACGGCGACGGCAAGGCGCAAACGATCACCGGACTCTCGGCGCCGAACGACTCGACGATCGTGATCACGCTCACCGAGCCGCTCGCGATCTTCCCGAAGCTGCTGGCGATGCCGGTGACGTCGATCCTCCCCGACTCGGTGCCGTCGAATTTCGGCGAGCACCCCATCGGCACCGGGCCGTGGAAGTTCGTTGAGTGGCGGCACGACGATTACCTGCTGTTCGCCCGCAACGACGCCTATTGGGGCGGCGCGGCGAAGGCGGAGTCGCTGATGGCCCGCGTCATCGCCGAGCCGAGCACTGCGGTCGCCGAGTTCGAGACGGGCAACGTGGACGTGCTGCAGGTGCCGGAACAGGAAGCTCGCAACTGGGAGCAGACCGACGAGAGAAGCGCGCTGCTTTCGTCAGCCCCCGCGCTGAGATTCTGGTACGTGGGAATCAACACGACTCGCGGTCCGCTGCGCGATCCGCGCGTGCGCCAGGCGTTGAACCTCGCGGTGGACGTGCCCACGATCCTGGATCGGATGGTGAGCGGTCACGGCCGCGTCGCGGCCGGCGTGATACCGCCGACTCTTCCCGGCGCGGACACCGCGCGCGCCCCGTACAAGCGCGACATCGCGCGCGCCAAGCAGCTGCTGGCGGAAGCGGGCTTCCCCAACGGCATCGACGTCGAGCTGTGGTCATCGCAGTCGCCTCCCTTCCCCCGGATCGCGCAGACGATCCAGGCGTACCTGGCCGAAGCGGGCATTCGCGCCAAGCTCGTGCAGCGCGACGCCTCCTCCGTGCGTGAAGCATCGCGCAACGGCGAGACCGACATGATTCTCAAGGAATGGTTCGCCGACTATCCGGACGCGGAGAACTTCCTGTATCCGCTGCTGCACACGGCCAACAAAGGCGTGGGTGGAAACATCTCCTTCTACAGCAACCCGAACTTCGATCGCATCGTAGACCAGGCCCGCCGGGAACAGGATGACGCCGCGCGCGCCGCGCTGTACCGCCAGGCCGACGCCATCGCGTTCGCGGATGCGCCGATGATCTTCCTGTTCCATCACCGCGTGCTGTACGCGATCCAGCCGTGGGTGAAGGGGTTCGAGATTCCGACGATCTTCAATGGGCAGAACTGGACGGGCGTGTCGATAGCGAGATGAGTTTCTGGTTTATGGATTTTGGATTGTGGTCCTCGCGAAGCCGGGCTCCATGAACCAGAATCCATAGACCACAAACCAGTTTATGCTCTCCTTCATCGTCCGGCGGCTGCTGCTCGCGATCCCCACGCTCTTCGGAGTGTTGGTGATCGTGTTCCTGCTGCTGTACGTCGCCCCGGGTGACCCGGTGCAGGAGATGGTGGGAGAAAGGGCCGACCCCGAGACAGTCGCGCGGCTGCGCGCGGAGCTGAAGCTGGACGACCCGCTGCACATGCAGTTCGCACATTACGCCGGCGGCGTCGTGCAGGGCGACCTCGGCAAGTCGTACATCACGCGCAGGCCGATCCGCCAGGACATCGCCGAGCGGTTTCCCAAGACGCTGCAGCTTGCCGGCGCGGCGATGCTGCTCGCGTCGATAGTGGGAATCACCATCGGCATTCTCAGCGCGCGCGTCCCCGGCGGCTGGTTCGACCGCATCTCGCTCGGCGTGGCGTATCTGGGAATCTCGTTCCCGGTGTATTGGGTGGGACTGATTCTCATTCTGGTGTTCGCGGTGATGCTCCGCTGGCTGCCACCGTCGGGATACGGCGGGATCGAATACCTGATCCTGCCCGCGCTCGCGCTTGGCTCGCGCTCGATAGCGTTCCTGGCGCGCGTCACCCGCTCCGCGATGCTGGACGTTCTGGGGAGCGACTTCGTGCGCACCGCTCGCGCGAAGGGCCAGAGCGAGCGGGTGGTGATCACGCGGCACGCGCTGCGCAACGCGCTTATCCCGATCATCACCGTGCTGGGTCTCGACTTCGGCTACTATCTGACCGGTAGCATCCTCACCGAGACGATTTTTGGTTGGCCGGGGCTGGGACGATACGTGGTAAATGCGATCGCGCGGCGCGATCTCCCGGCGATCCAGGGCTCCGTGCTGTTTCTCAGCGTGGTTTTCGTGCTGGTGAACCTGATCACCGATCTGGCGTACGCGAAAGCCGACCCGCGCGTCGCATACAAGACCGCCACTTAGGGGCCGGACGCCGCGGGAGTTCCAACGCATTCCGGCACTCGCGCGTATTACACATCCACCCTGGCGAGTTCGACTTATTACGTATTGGTGCTCGGAATCCGGGCGAAGGAAGGCTTGAGGAGTAATGCGCGCACGGATTCTAACAACTACGATCGTTCTCGCCCTTATCGCCCAGACTCGTCCTCTCGCGGCCCAAGCCGACGCCGAGCCGTCCGCATCGGCCCCGGTGCGTCCGGCGCGTCCGGTAAGTCCGTCCGTCGCCGCCGCTCGCCGAACATCCAAAGTCACCCTCGACGGCCGTCTCGACGACGAAGCGTGGCAGCACGCGACGGCGACCGGCGGGTTCGTGCAAAAGGATCCGATCGAGGGCGATCCCGCTGAGCACCGGACCGAGGTCCGGGTACTTTACGACGACGATGCCATTTACATCGGTGCGCGGCTGTTCGATTCCGAGCCGCGGACGATCGCGCGGCAGCTCGTGCGGCGTGACGGGCAAGGCAACGCCGACTGGTTCGCGGTTGCGTTCGATCCGCGGCTGGATCGGCGCACCGGGTACGCGTTCTTCGTCAGCGCCGCGAACGTGCAGCGGGACGAATACCTCTACAATGACACCAATGTCGACGACGCGTGGGACGCCGTTTGGCAGTCCGCCGTCCAGCTCGACTCGCTCGGCTGGACTGTTGAGATCCGCATCCCGCTGTCCCAGCTCCGATACGAAACGTCGAGCGGGGAGCGTCCGTGGGGTATCAACTTCACTCGCGGACGAGTCCGGTCAAATGAGGAAACGCAGTTTGCGCTGATGTCGGACCGGCAAAGAGGGATGGTGTCCCAGTTCGGCATGCTCACAGGCATGCGCACGGAGAACGCGCCGCGGCGCATCGAGCTGCGGCCGTACGTCGTAGTCGGAGGGAATTTCGAGCCCGCCGAGCCCGGCAACCCCTTTCAAGACGGGACGACCACGAACAAGCGCGTCGGGATCGACATGAGATACGGGCTTGGCTCGTCCTTCACGCTCGATGCGACACTAAACCCCGACTTCGGTCAGGTCGAGGCTGATCCGGCAGTGATCAACCTCACCGCGTTCGAGACCTTCTTCCCGGAGCGCCGACCTTTCTTCGTGGAGGATGCGCGGATCTTTGACTTCAGTCTGTCCGGCATGACCAACCGCCTCTTCTACGGCAGGCGAATCGGCCGGAGTCCTACCGGGGGCTCGCCCGCGGGCGCGCGCTTCGTGGACGTACCGGAGGCCGCCACGATCCTTGGCGCCGCCAAGATCACCGGTCGGACCGCGAAGGGTCTCTCCGTGGGCGTGATCACGGCCCTGACCAACCGGGTGGAGGGACGCGCCTTCTTCGACGCGACTGACGAGACACGGAAGTTCCTCGCCGAGCCGCGCGCGGTTCACAGCGCGGCACGCGCGCGCCAGGACTTCAACGGCGGCGCGTCCACATTCGGAGTCATCGCAACCCATCAGATCCGGCAGCTGCCCGACGACCGTTCCTTCGCCTTCCTGACGTCCGACGCCGTCAGCGTCGGGGTGGACTGGGAGCATCAGTGGGCGAATCGTACCTACGGTTTTACAGGATACGTGGCTGGGAGTCTCGTGCGTGGTGATTCGACGGCGATGATCCGGATCCAGCGTTCGAGCACCCACTACCTCCAGCGACCGGACGCGACGCGTCTGCGCGTGGAT
Organism: Gemmatimonadaceae bacterium; assembly: GCA_035527035.1. Lineage (GTDB taxonomy): Bacteria > Gemmatimonadota > Gemmatimonadetes > Gemmatimonadales > Gemmatimonadaceae > JACDCY01. Next base: position 16,034 of record DATLBG010000155.1, read on the forward strand.
TCGGGCGCAACTTCGCTTGCCGGTGTGGATTGGCGCGTGAGCCTGGACAAGCGCCGGGGGAATCACTGGACGGGATCGATCTGGGCGGCGGAGGTCTCCCCCACTTTCGAAGTCAACGATCTGGGATTCAGCGGCCGCCAGGAAGTGATCGACGCCGGGATACGCGTGCAGTACCGGCAGATCGCGCCCGGCAAGCTCCTGCGTTCGTATCGGCTCTCCGCCTTCACCTTCAACAACTGGTCGCACGAGGCGCTCGACCGGCCCTGGTCGGCCTCCTCGTGGGGCGATGCGCACGTGACCGGATCGGTGGTCGTCGACGCCGACGCGACGCTGCTGAACTATTGGGAGGCGAGATCGCGGCTCGTCGTTCGCCCCGAGCTCGCCGACCGGAACGGAACGCGCGGCGGGCCGATGATGCTGGCCCCCCGCTCGATGCAGTGGAGCGTGGATCTCAGCACCGACCGGCGGCGGCGCATCGCGATCCAATCGTCCGTAGAAATCGCACGGCAGGCGATGGGGGCGGCGCGCACCGAGCGGTACGGCATCGGGGTCGCCGTCCGTCCGTCGCCGCGTATCGAAGTCTCCGTCGAACCCCGGTACGAACAGTCGCGCGTAGGCGCACAATTCGTGGGGCGAACGACCTCACTTTCCTACGCGCCGACCTTTGGCACGCGCTATCTGTTCGGCGAGCTCGATCGCCGCGAGCTCGGCCTCGAGACCCGGCTAAACGTCAC
>DATLBG010000156.1:0-4990 GCA_035527035.1 Gemmatimonadaceae bacterium
GGCGGAGTGACCACGGCCGATGTGACCGTACTTACGGGCGCGCCCCGCGTGGAGGAGATTGCGAGGATGCTCGGCGGCGACCCGACCAGTCCGGTCGCGAAGGCGCACGCCAAGGAGCTTCTGGCTTCGGGGACGACACAGTCGGCCTAGGTCCCCCGGTAGATTCATCGTCGTGCCGACAAAGATTCCTTCGACCCCCTGGCAGCTCACCGGCAATCACTGGCTGGCGCTGCCGTGCATCCACCCCGCGGACGGCTCGCTGCACGCGGTCGGGCTCCTGCACCGCGCCGCGCGCGGCGCGATCGAGTTCGCGGGAGGCCGCGATTTCGTGGATGGAAAAGCGGAGCCGCTGGCGAAGCCGGTGATCCGCGTCGGCGGCGTAGAGCGCGAGCTCGGCGCCATGGGAATGGCGTGGGAGCGGATCTCGACCTGGATACCGACGTTCAACTGCGTCGCCGGAGATCTTGCGGTGCGGGGGATTATCTTCGCGCCGTACGGCCGCGACGCGGACGTGGCCGGCGCGGTGTACGCAATCACCATCGTCAACCGCGGCAAGTCCCCGGTGACGCTGACTCTCGGGCTCGAAGGCGTGCTTGGCCATCGTCAGCAGCGGATTCGCTCGGCTCGCGCTTTCGATGATGCGCATCGGATTACCGTGGGCGAGCGGGGCGTCATCGTGCTGGACGGCGCGGCGATTCCCGCGCACGCCGCCTTGGCCGTCGCTGGGGACGGCGATTGTCACGTCGAAGTCAGCGAGGGCGACGAGCCGCGCTGGTCGCTCACGCGTGAGATCGTCGTCGAACCCGGCGGGCACGTCGAGGACGCCTTTTACATCGGGGCAGGGCCGGAGCGCGACGGCGCAGAGGCGACGGTCGCGGTGATGCGCCGGCGCGGATGGAAGGAGCTGCTTCGAATCACGACCGACACGCTGCGCTCGTTCGAGCAGTCCATCGGGAACGACGCGCTCGACCGGCTGCTCAACCGCAATATGTTGCTGTCGTATTTCTACGCTGTGGGCCGCGCGCTCGACGATGCGCATTTTTATCTCGTGCGCACGCGGGTGCCATGGAACGCCCACGGCCTCACGGTCAACGACTGGGAAGCGCTGACGTGGACGATCCCCGCGGTGCAGCTCGCCGATTCCGAGCTGGCGCGCGAGCTGATCCTCCGGATGTGCGAGCTGCACGGATACGCTCCGGGCACGGGCGTGCATTATCTGGACGGCACGCTTTTCCAGGCGGGCTTCTCCCTCGAAGGCGCCTCGGCGTACGCGATCGCGGTGGAGCGGTACATCTCGCAGACGGGTGACGACCAGATCGTCGAGGAGGCCGCCGTAGCCGACGCGCTGTATCAATCGCACGAGGACATCGAGGCGCGGCGGGACAAGCGGTGGCCGCTGTATTCGACCGAGGTAACGCCGGGTGGAGACCCCGTGCGGCAGCCGTATGGCGCGCACGCCAACGCCGTGGTCGCGCAGGCGATGGACATGTTCAAGCGGACACTCGACGAAAAGACGGCGGAGAAGGTCGAGGACGCCGAGGCGATCCGCGCCGCGCTGCGCCGGAAGTTCGCGACGAGCGACGACGCAGGCACCGCCGTGCTGCACGCCGCGATCGATCTGGACGGAGCGTCGTCGTCGGCGGACGATCCCGTCGCGTCGCTGTACTGGCTGCCGTTCTACGACAGCATCCGGCGCGACGATTCCGTGTACCGGCGCACGGTGCGCCCATTCGACGCGCTGAAGCCCGCCGAGCTTTCGGTTTATTGCGCCCGTCTCATAGGACCGGGCGCAGGGGAGGCGCTCAATTGGCTGCGGCGCGCGCCGCTGGACAACGGCTTCGCGGCGGAGATGGTGACAACGGAAGGAGCCGCAACGGCGAACGGCGGGGATGCGACCCTGGCCGGCTTGTTGGCGTATAGTGTATGGTATGCGGCGCACGTTTTAGGAGTGCGCGCCTAGCTGCCTGCTCGGGTGGCGAAACCGGTAGACGCGAGGGACTTAAAATCCCTTTCCCGCGAGGGAGTCCCAGTTCGAGTCTGGGCCCGAGCACTTAGGACGAAGCCCGCCTGACTACGCGGCTGGCAAGTTGACGGTGAAGGTGCTGCCGACCCCCACCTCGCTCACGACGCAAAGATCGCCGTCCATTCCACGGGCGAGCTGCCTGCAGATCGAGAGGCCAAGCCCCACGCCCTGATAGGGTGTGGGCGTGCTGCCCCGGTCGAGCTGCACGAACGGCTCAAAAACGCTCGCGATATCCTCCGCGGGGATTCCCCTGCCGGAGTCGGAGACGCTGATCAGCACGCGCCCGTCGCGAACCTCGGCAGATACCGAAACCGTCCCACCGGCGGGCGTAAACTTGAGAGCGTTGGTGAGCAGGTTGATCAGGATCTGACGCACCTTCGTCTTGTCGGCGCGGGCCAGGCACGTGTCCCCCGAGGATCTCACGACGCACTTCACCTGACTGAAAGGCGTACCCTTCTCCGCGAGCTGTGGCGCCAGCAGCTCCAACGCCTCGGAAGTGACGTCGTCGACGTTTACGTCTTCGAGATTGAACTGGACGTGTCCGCCATCCAGGCGCGAATACTCCAGGATCTCGCCTATCAGCGTTTGGAGATGACGTCCCGCCCGTCGTATGCGGTCAATGTATTCCGCCTGACCCGGCGTGACGGGGCCGCGCAGTCCCATCGTCATCAACTCCGAGTAACCGTCGATGGCCATGAGAGGGGTTCGGAGCTCGTGGCTCATCATCGACAGGAAACTTCCCTTGGCGCGGGCCGCCGCTTCCGCGGCCTCCGTCCGTTCCTGCAGCGCCGCCGCAGCGGCGCGCGCTTCGTGCGCCGCTCCGCGCAGCTCCATCTCGCGTTGGGCTGAAGCCGCTAGCTCCACGAGCACTTCCACTTCGTCCTTGGTCCACGCGCGAGGCTTTGTGTCGATCGTGCAGAACGCCCCAACCGTTTGCCCCCCAACGACCAGCGGGACGCCGACATATGCGGCGACCCCGAGCGATCGGACAGTGGGCACGTCGCGATACAGTGGATCAGCCGCCGTGTCGGGGATGACGAGCGGCGAAGTGCGCCCGACAGTGTAATGGCAAAAGGTCACGCCGGTCAGCTCGCGCGCGGAAGCGAGCGGCTCGCCAAACCCGCAGGCTGACTTGTAGAAATCCCTGTCCCTGTCGACCAGCGAAATAAATGACGCGGGAACGCCCACGAGGCGTACGGCCAGGCGCGTTAATCGATCGAAAGCTTCTTCGATCTCGCTGTCGAGCAAGCCTGTTTCGTGGAGAGCGGCGAGACGCGCGGGGTCCGTGCGCGCTGCGGTCTGAGCCGCGACATCGGGGAGATCCGCCACCGCGCTCACACAAGTCCTTGGGCGGTCACGGCGAGACAAGAGGAGGCGTAGCTATCCACTCATTTAATCTATTTGGCTGGAGAGTCGCAAATGGCGCCGTATGCGGCGACCCCGGGTTCCCGGCACCTTACTAACGCCGCCCCAGGCCAGCCAACTCCTGGCGGAACAATCCGTGCCTGTAAAAGGGTTACGCCACCATTGGCGTGCATCCTTCGGAGGAATTCACCATGAAAATTCAGAAAACCGCATCTTTCAGGGGCGCTGTAGCGGCACTGGCCTTCGCGCTCTCGGCTTCGGCACTATCGGCACAGACAAGAGTCGTGCTGCCGGAAGGAAGCGTCATCATCGTTCGCACCTCGACGGCACTGGAGTCCGCGACTGCGCGCACCGGTCAGACTTTCGAGACGGTGGTGGTGGATACCGTTCGGGTCGACAACTTCAACGCTATTCCCGCGGGAAGCCGCATTCGCGGTGTCGTCGTCGCCGCCCAGGCCGCGACGCGGCAGCAGTCAGGCGCGATCGACGTGCGGTTTGACCGCCTCACGCTGCCCAACGGTGCCTCCGTCGCACTGGCCGGCCGGCTCACGAGCACGGACGCCGCCGAGCGCCGCCAAATCGAGTCCGACCCCAACGCCCGAGTGGTTCTCGTCGGCGGACGGAGTGGAGTCGGCGCGGCAATAGCAGGCGCGGGCGGCGGCGGAGCGTCGGGGATCCTCGGCGCGCTCGGCGGGCTGCTTTCGCAGGGGACTGATGTTCGTCTCGCGGCTGGCACCCCGCTCGCGGTGCAGCTCGAGTCAGGTCTCGTTCTGACGCGCACCGGCGCGGCCAGAGCGCCCGATGCGTTCACGATCTACACGACGCCTGAGATGATTCGCGCTGCGCAGCAGGCACTCGCACGCGAGAATTATTACCGCGGCGCGATCACCGGCGTGTTCGACGACGCCACTCACAATGCGCTGTTCGAGTACCAGGTGGACAAGGGCATCATCGCGACGGGCAATCTTGACGGCCGCACCGCGCAGTCGCTTGGACTGTCCACGACTGCTTCCGCCGTTGCGGTTCTTTCGGCCGACGAAGCCTCGCTCGTTCGCCGCGGAGCCGGCGCACTGGTGCTGCGCGAACGTCAGGATCTGATGATCTCCACAGCGGGCAGGTTCGACACGCGGCGGCTGTACACCGAAGGCGACGTGGAGCTGATGTTCGCGCTGTCGGCGTTCGCTGACAACGCTACGCTGTACGAGCAGCTCGTCCGCGTCTCCGGCAACGTGGAGGGTGTCGTGCTCGCGGGCAGGTCGCTGATTGTGAGCGCGCGTCGCGTAGACGCTGCACTAACCAGGGCACGCACGACGTCGCAGGTGCAGAGTGCGTGGTCTTCCATTCGCGCACAGCTCATGGAGCTCGACGCCACCTATCGGTAGCGTCGCTGGATCGAGCACAAAGGTGGGGGTCTCGGCCCCCACCTTTTTTTGCGGGCGCGCGCCGAGCTACTTCCGCCGCAGCTCCTCGAACCAGTTGTCCACCAGCACGAGATCGTTGACGGCCTGACCACCGACGGACCGAACGAAGATGAAGCGGTTGTCTCCAGGCGCGACGTCGTACTGCCGTCGATTGGCATTGCTCACGAATCCACGGGTCGGG
>DATLBG010000157.1:0-2957 GCA_035527035.1 Gemmatimonadaceae bacterium
TCGCGCTCTCCGCTGCCTGCGGCCGGATCGCCCTCTTCGTCAACACCGTTCCGACCGGTTTGCCGCCGCATTCGCAACGGGGCAGCAGCGGCGGGCAGGTGCAGGCCTGGCTCCAGTCCCGCATCGCGTGCTTCACGATCCGGTCCTCACCGGAGTGATACGCGATCACCACTAGGACGCCGCCTGCGTTGAGCCGGCCTCGCAGATCCGGCAGCGCGCGCTCGAGCCCCGCCAGCTCGTCGTTCACCGCGATCCGCACCGCCTGGAACAGCCGCGCAAAATCCGGCGCGCCGCTGCGCGGGCCGAGCACCGCCCGTATTGCGCCGACGAGGTCGTCGCTGACGACGAAGGGCCGCGTCGCGCGCCTGCGGGTCACCTCGCGCGCGAGCCGGAACGCCCGCGGCTCGTCGCCGTACTCGCGGAAGATCCACGCCAGCTCCTGCTCATCCATGGTATTGAGCAGCGTCGCGGCATCGCTGACAGCGTCCGCGCCCATGCGCATGTCGAGCGGCGCGCCATCGCGAAATGAGAAGCCGCGGGCCGCGGCGTCGATCTGATGGGAAGAAACGCCTAGATCCAGAAGGATGCCGTCGAACGTCCTGTCCCGAAGCTGAGGCAGCTCGGATATCGCCGCGTAGTTCCCGACGTACGCCTCGAACCCGGCGTCGGTCTGGGGACGCAAACGCTCGCATGCGGCGGCGACCGCGGCCGGATCGCGATCGAGGCCGGTCACGCTCGCGCCGGTCTCGAGAACAGCCGCGCTGTGTCCGCCGCCCCCGAGCGTGCAGTCGAGCACGGTCCGCGCTCCCGCCAGCGTCTCCAGTACTTCGTCCACCAGCACCGGAGCGTGGTAGGCGGTATCCCAGCGGCCGTCAGGCGGGCGGACTTCGGCGATTGGCGCGGTCGGGGACATTCTTTGGAGTGAATCGTTGCGTCAATATAGCAAAAGCCCGCCGTCGCAGGGCGACGGCGGGCTGAGTGCATTGCGATCCTGAGGCTTATCTACAGAACTGCCTGACCATCTGCGCGACCGGCGTCTCGAACTGCGGCAGCGCTGCCATGAGCTGACTGGTAGGCTCCGGGAATTCCTCGCGTCCCGCGGGAACATTCGCCCGCGCGGTAGCGAACGACGACTGAGCCAGGCGAGCAAGCTCGCAGCTCCGCGACGTCGATGCGTCGGTCGTAGCCGACTGGCCGATCGAGAACGCGGAAGCTCCCAGGAGGAACTGCGCGGCGTTGCTCGGCGACAGCCGGTTGGACAGCTCGAGGAACCGCACCGCGCGCTGGAAATCCGCCCTGTTGCGCGAAGTGTTGCCGGCGCGGTACGCGTTGTTGCCCTGCGCCAGCGCGAGCTGCGCGATCAGAGCAGAGTTGCCGCCGCTTGGCGCGCGCGACAGCACGGCATAGACGCTGTCGGGATTCGCGTCGCCGTAGATCGTGGCGAGAATCACGTACGGCTCGGCCGCGCTGGGATCGGCCGCGAGGGCGCGCTGCGCCGCCTGCCTCGCCGCTTCCATGTTGCCCGACTTGCGATGTGCTTCAGCCAGCGCGACCCAGAGCGATGCATCGCTGGGGAACCTCTGCGTCGCCGTATTCAGAACGGTCACTGCTTCCGGATTGCGATTCAGCCCGGACAGCGCGCCAGCCAGACGGCTGTAAAAGTTGGCGGTCGCCTGCGCCGTGTCGGCAACGATGAGATCACGGCCGACCGGAATCGCCGCCTCGAAGTCGCGCGCGGCAAGGAGCACCAGCCACGCGGTGCGCAGCATGGACGGATCGCCCGAGCTGCGGCTCAGCGCTTCCTTGATGATCGGGGCGGCGAGCGAGGCGCGGCCGCTGGCCGCGAGCTCGTTGACCACCTGCTGCTGCAGCGTCAGATCGTGCGGCGCCGCGGCAAGCAGACCCGTCAGGGTCTCGACGTACTTGTCTTCGTTGTTCGCGGCCTTGTAGCCGAGCGCGGCGAGACGCAGCGCCTGGATGTTCCGCGAATCGGTGGCCAGAACCTGCTCCACGAGCTGCAGAGTCGTGGCGCTCACGACCGAAACGCCGTCCTTCGGCGTGTCGCGCGTCACGTACGCGTTGGCAAGGCAGACGCGGACCATGTTGGCGTCCGGATGCTGCCGGAGCCCGGCGTTCGCCTGGGTGATCGCCTCTTCGACGTTGCCGGCGCGGAGCGCGTTATAGCAGCGCTCTTCATGCTCGATCTGACGGCGAGCCTGGAGGTACGAGCGCGAGACCGCCTGCGCGGCCTGGTCGAGGCGCGCGGCTTCCGCCGCGGGCATAGCCTGGGCGACGGTGTTGTCGCGGGCCAGAACGAGTCTGGCGTCGACGCGGTATCCGGCGGCCGTACGCGTCACCGTGCCATCTATGTAGTCCTTGGCGCGAATGAGGCTGGCGAGCGCCTTGGCGTCGTTGGGCCCAAGCGCCTGATCAATCGGATAGCCGGAGGCGCGGAGCGTGTTCTCGATGTCCGCCTTCGGGATCACCGTGAGGTCGCGAACGTTGCCGTCGCGGCCGAGTCTCGCGCGCAACGCGTCCGCGAACTGGACACCTACGCCTGGCTCCGTGCTTTGGAAAATGGCGACCATGACGCGGGGCGGCGGCGTCGGAGCCCGCTGCGCCTGGACAGGCATCGCGGCCAGAACCATCGCAGCAATCGTAAGCGCGGTTCCAGCGGCGCTCGTGAAATCAGGACGTGCCTTCAATGTCTTAACCTCCAATGCGGTGAACATCTGTACCCATTCATGCCGGCCGGGGTTCCAGCCGATTCACCCGGACTTGCCGTCCCGGAAATGGGCGAAGAGGGACTCGAACCCCCGACATCCTGCGTGTAAGGCAGGCGCTCTAACCAACTGAGCTATTCGCCCGGATTCCGCAGCCTTTGGCGCCGAGGAGCGGGAAAGCTTGCCGGGTGCAGAGTGCATTGCAAGCGGTGAGCCGGAAGGTCGGAAAAGAGA
>DATLBG010000158.1:0-14429 GCA_035527035.1 Gemmatimonadaceae bacterium
ATCCGGTCAGGCGAATCCAAGATGATCATCGAGCGCGGGCGAATCACGCGAGTCAACCGGCCCACCACCCCGAGCCCCTGACAGCAGTGAAGACCCTCGACATCCGCGTGCTCGGCGACCCGATCCTTCGCATGGAAACGGAGCCGGTCGAGGAGATCACGGACGAGCTCCGGAAACTGGTCGAGGAGATGTTCACCACGATGTACGCCGCCGAAGGGATCGGGCTCGCGGCGCCGCAGGTCGGACGGGCCGAGCGCCTCGCCGTCGTGGACGTAGACGGCGCCAGGTACGCGCTGATCAATCCCGAAATCGTCGCGCGTGACGGCTCGGCGCGCGCGGAAGAGGGCTGCCTCTCGATTCCCGATGTGTTCGGAGAAGTCGAGCGCCCCCAGCGCATCACGGTACGCGCTCTCGACATCGATGGACAAATCTTTGAGTTGCCCGCGGACGAGCTGCTCGCGCGCTGCATCCAGCACGAGGTGGATCACCTCCACGGCAAGCTGTTCCTCGATTATCTGAGCGTGTTCAAGCGACGCTCGGCGCTCAACCAGTGGGAAAAGCTCAAGAGCGGCTATCCGGGATTGATCCGGAAGGTCGTCGCCGGCGCGGAGCAGAAGCCTCGCAGCGCCGAGCACTCCCCCACGGCGGCCGGCGAAGTCTGATGCGCGTTCTATTCTGGGGCACACCGGACTTCGCGGTGCCGGCGCTCGCGGCTCTCGTTGGAGAGGGTCTCGACGTCGTTGGTGTAGTTACGCAACCCGACAAGCCGCAGGGCCGGTCGCGCTCTAGCGTGGTCGCTTCTCCGGTCAAGACTCTCGCCATTCGCGAAGAGATACCGGTACTGCAACCCGTGAAGGCGCGCGATCCCGGATTCGTCGAGGAGATAAGAAAGCTGGAGCCCGACATCTCGGTGGTAGTCGCGTACGGCCAGATCCTCACGAAGGACGTCATCGACCTTCCGGGACTCGGCACACTCAACATCCACGCGTCGCTGCTGCCGGCGCTGCGGGGGGCCGCGCCGATTCAGGGAGCGATACTCGCGGGATTCGCGGAGACGGGGATCTCGATCATGCAGATGGTGCCCGCGCTCGACGCCGGTCCGGTGCTGCACCAGGTGACGACTCCGATCGGCCCCGAGGAGACGTACGGTGAGCTGGCGATGCGGCTGTCGGAGCTTGGCGCGCTGGCGATCGTCGAAGCGCTGGCGCTGATGTCCGCCGGTGCCCTCGAGTCGAAGGAACAGGATCCCGCGCTCGTCACGCACGCTTCCAAAGTCACGCGCGACGCCGCGCGCATCGACTGGACCCGGGACGCACTGCAGGTTTCGCGCGGCATCCGGGCCTTCGACCCCCGTCCCGGGTCGTTCACGACCGCGAACGGCGAAGAGGTAAAGCTGTTCCATCCGTCGCTCGCTGACGGAGTGTCGGGCAATCCTGGTCAGGTGCTCGAAGCAGGCAACGATCTGGTAGTCGCCTGCGGCACCGGCGCCGTGCGGATCTGCGAAGTTCAACCCTCTGGCCGGCGCAGAATGGCGGTCGGCGACTGGACTCGGGGGCGCGCGGTCGCCGTCGGTGACGTCCTCGGCTGATCTTCCTCCCCGCCGCGTGCCCGTCGTGCACGCGATCACCAACGACGAGAAGCTGCTCCATCCCGACTTCGCGAGGGCGGCAGCGGGCGTCATCGCCGCGCTGGGCCCGCGAGGCGCCGTCCACGTCCGCGCGCGCTGGCTTACCGACAGGCGGCTGCTCGAAATCGCCGGCGCCCTGGTGGAAGCCGCACAGGACAGCAACTGCATGATCGTGGTAAATGACCGGATCGACGTCGCGCTCGCGGCCGGCGCTCACGCGGTGCAGCTCACCTCCCGATCGGTCGGCATCCGCGAGGCGCGCTCGATGGCGCCCTCGCTCCGGCTCGGCTGCAGCGTGCACACGCCCCCGGACGCGCGGGACGCGGGCTTGTCCGGCGCCGACTGGTGCGTTGCGGGACACGTGTTCACGACCGCCTCGCACGGCTCCGACACCGGCCGCGGGATCGGCTTTCTTAAGACCTGCGCCGCGGCTACCGACATCCCGGTGATCGCGATCGGCGGCATGACGCCGGCGCGGGTCCGTGAGGTCTTCGAGGCCGGCGCGCGCGGGGTGGCCAGCATCAGCGGCATCTGGGACGACCCGAATCCCGGTGAGGCAGCCGCCCGCTATCTTTCAGAGTATGTCGCAGCAGAGCGTCGCGGATGAAACGGTCTCCCTGACCGTAAACGGCGAAGAGCGAGACTTTCCCGCCGGCTCGAGCGTTGCGGACCTGCTCGCCTCGCACAAGCTCGACCCGCGCATGGTAGTGGTGGAGCACAACCGCGCGATCCTGCGCGATCGCGAGGCCTACCATGGCATCATCCTCGCTGACGGCGACGTCGTCGAGATAGTGCACTTCGTGGGCGGCGGATGACGACCGCAACGCTGCCCATCAACGATGTTCCCTTCGACATAGATGGCCGCGAGTTTCGCTCGCGCCTAATGGTCGGCACCGGCAAGTATCGCTCGAACGAGGAGATGCTCGCGGCGATCGGCGCGTCGGGTGCCGAGGTCGTCACTGTAGCGGTGAGGCGCGTTGATCTGAATCGCGCCAACGACGAAGGAATGCTGCACCATCTCGATCCGAACGAATATTTCCTGCTCGCGAATACGGCGGGCTGCTTTTCCGCGGACGACGCCGTGCGCTACGCCCGCCTCGCGCGGGCGGCAGGCTTCAACGAGTGGATCAAGCTGGAAGTCCTCGGCGACGAGGAGACTCTGTTGCCGGATGTTGCAGGCCTGCTCGAGGCGACGAAGGTGCTCGTGGGCGAAGGCTTCAAGGTGATGGCGTACACCAACGAGGATCTGATCACCGCGCTCCGGCTCGAAGACGCGGGCGCGGTAGCGGTAATGCCGCTCGCTTCCCCGATCGGGTCCGGACTCGGCCTGCTGAACCCGCATGCCATCCGAACGATCAAGCGCAGGCTGTCGGTCCCGGTCATAGTGGACGCCGGAGTCGGCTGTGCGACGGATGCCTGCGCGGCGATGGAGCAGGGCGTGGACGGAATTCTCATGAACACCGGGATCGCGGCGGCATCGGATCCGGTGCGCATGGCGCACGCGATGAAGCTGGCCGTCGAGGCGGGACGCGCATCCTTCCTCGCGGGGAGAATGGCGAAGCGCGAGACGGCAATGCCATCGTCGCCGCTTTCCGGGATGCTCGACTGATGCAGCCTCGGGGCAGCGTGCAGTTCGCCGTGCAGGGCGGCATCACCGAAGCGCGCGTGCTCGCCGCCGAAGTGTGCGCGGATCTCCGCAACGGCGAGATGCTCGATTCGGCGTTCGAGCGGCGCGCGTATCCGCTGGATTCGCGCGATCGCCGGTGGATGCAGGAGCTGGTGTACGGAATGCTGCGACGCCGCGCGCGGCTCGATGCGATTTTGTCATCCCGCGTGCGCGGCGGACTCGCGAGACTCGATCCGGATCTGATCGATCTTCTGCGGCTGGGAGTAGATCAGTTGCTGTACATGCGAAGCGTGCCGGCGTACGCGGCGATCGCGCAGACAGTGGAGCTTGCCAAGCGCCGGCACGGGATCGGCGCGAGCAAGCTCGCCAACGCCGTGCTGCGCCGCGTGGACCGCGAGCGCGACGAGCTCGGCGTTCGGATCGACGGCGACGAGGTGGATCAGCTCGCCCTCGAGCATTCGCACCCTCGCTGGCTCGTGGCGCGCTGGCTGGAGCGCTTCGGGCGGAGCGAGGCGGTGAAGCTGCTCGAAGCGAACAACATCGAGCCCCCGCTCATCGCGCGGCCATACGGGATTGTGCGGGAGCAGCTCGAGGCTACGCTCGAGGCGGCGGGGGTAAAAGTCACGGACGCGCCGCTCGTGGGCGACAGCCTGGAGCTGCAGGGTGCCGCGGCGCTCACCGAGCTGGGTGCCTACAAGCAGGGGTTGTTCTTCATCCAGGATCCGGCCTCGACGCTCGTGTCCCGCTACGCGGCGATCGCGCCCGGTGTGACGGTAGCGGATCTGTGCGCGGCGCCCGGCGGCAAATCACTCGAGATGACGCGCACTGCCGGCGCCGTCGTCGCGAGCGACCGCTCGCAGGGAAGGCTGCAGCGCGTGATTGCCAACGTGAAGCGACTCGACGCACGCGACCTGCTCGCGTTCGTGGGCGACGCCAGGCATCCGGCGATCCGTCCCGTGGACGTGGTACTCATCGACGTTCCCTGCACCGGCACCGGCACCTTCCGCAGGCATCCCGACGCGCGCTGGCGCCTCCGGCCTTCTGACCTCGCGGTCATGACGAACCTCCAGCGCGCGATCTGCCGCGGCGCCGCGCGCGTGGTCGCGCCGGGCGGCCTATTGATCTACAGCACCTGCTCGCTCGAGCCGGAGGAGAACGAGGACCAGGTCGCGACTTTTCTCAAGGAGCATCCCGACTTCGTCCTGGAGCCGCCGCCCGCAGGTGAGATTCCCGCCAAGGTTCTGGACGAAGGATTCCTGCGGGTTCTGCCGCATAAGCACGGCACCGACGGCGCGTTCGCGGCCCGGCTCAGAAGGGCCCGCTAGATGAACTGGCGCGCCGCCCCCCGCCGCGCCTTTCCGTATCTCCTGACGGCCGCCGGCGGATTCCTGCTGGCGTACCTGCTCATTTTTTTCTTCGCATTCCCCGCCGAGGTAATTCCCGACGACGCGGACGTGCCCAACGTCGTCGGCTTGATGTACTCCGATGGCGCGCAGCGGATCGAGAAAGCCGGATTCCACGCCGTGCAGGGCGAGTCGCGCTTCCACCCGCGCGCACCCGAGGGCACGGTGCTGCAGCAGGACCCGCCCGCCGAGAGCAGCCAGAAGCGCGGCATCGACGTACGCCTCGCCGTGAGCGCCGGGCAGCGGAGCGCCCCTGTCCCGCAGATCACCGGGCTCAGCGAACAGCAGGCGCGCGTATCCATCGCGAACGCCGGCTTCGAGCTCGGAACCGTCAGGCGCGAGGCCAGCGATCAGCCGAGAGGATCCATCATCGCCAGCACCCCGCCGTCGGGCGAGGTGTTGCAGCTTCCCGCCAAGGTGAACATCGTCGTCAGCGACGGACCCGCGATCGTCGTCGCGCCGGACCTGGTCGGCAGGACGCTCCCCGACGCGCGCTCACTGCTCGAGCAGATCGGACTCCGCATCGGCGGCGTCGGCCGCGACACGAGCTCGTTCCAGCCGGAGAACACCATCATCTCGCAGTCGCCGCCCGCGGGGCAGGCGGTGTCCGCGGGCGGACGCATTAACGTGGTCGTGTCGCGCTTCCCGCCCGCGAGCTCGCTCGCCGTACCGTCACGGCCCGATACACTCCCGCAATAAAGGGGAGCAGCGAGCGCGCGACGCAGCTCGCTGCTCCGACTCGTTGTTTATTTCCGGCCCGCGGATTTCACTTCGACCGCGATCAACCGGTTCTCGCCGCTCACTATTTCCCAGGAGTGAGATCCCGGCTCCATCCATATCACTTGTCCAGGATGAAAGTCGGCCAGCACGCTCGTGCCATCGGGCATGGCCAGCCTCCCGCGCGCCCTGCCGAGGCTGATAAGCACGATCCCACGCGAATGCGAATGCATCTGGCTTCGCGCCCCCGTGGAAGCCAGGACCTCGAGCACGCGGACATGATCGTTCTCCAGTACGACCTGGTGCGCTTTCGGGTCCACCGTGGCCGCGTCAGTGGCCGGAAGATTCGCCGGCGCAGCAGGCGCACGATTGCGGGCCGACTTTACCTCCACGGCAACGACGTGCGCTTGACCCGCGATCATCTCCCAGGAGTGCTCGGCATTCTCCATCCACAACACCTGCTCCGGGTGGACGTCGAATATCACGCCCGTCGCCGTCGGCGTCGCCATGCGCAGTCGGGCGGTGGCCAGGCCGACGAAAACGAATGGCGGGTGGGTATGCATCGGGCTGCGGTCGCCGGGCGACGCCAGTGCTCGAAAGACCCGCACATGTTCGTTTTCGAACAGCACGTGATGATGGGTCGGGTCCACTGCAACTGCGTCTGGCGCTCCTTGCCCGCCAGCAGCAAGCGGCACCGCGAGCAGCACTGACAGGGCGATGCTCAAACGATTTCTCATGCTTCCTCCATTAGAGTCGCGAACCTCGAGTGGAAAGACGCCTTCCCACCCTCCGTGCAAAACTGAGGCGGAGAAGCTTCGCTCTGCAAGAAGGCCAAACCTGCCGGCCCGGCATGCGGGCGCTAGCTTACGGATCCCATGACCGTTCGAATCGCGCCATCCATCCTGAGCGCAGACTTCGCGCGCCTCGCCGACGAGATCGCCATGTGCGAGGCCGGCGGAGCCGATTGGATTCACATCGACGTGATGGACGGGCACTTCGTGCCCAACCTCACCTTCGGCACCAAGGTGATAGACACGGTCCGCAAGCTCACCGCCCTGCCACTCGACGTGCATCTGATGGTGCTCGAGCCAGAGAAATACTTCGACAGCTTCGCAAAGGCGGGCGCGACGACGATGACCATCCACGTCGAGACCTCGCCGCACCTGCATCGGCAGCTGATGCGTATCAAGGAACTCGGCTGCGGCGCGGGCGCGGTGGTGAATCCCGCCACGCCCGTGGATGCGCTCGCCGATGTCATCGGAGATCTCGACCTCCTGCTGATCATGTCCGTGAATCCCGGCTTCCCGGCGCAGAGCTTCATCCCGGGCTCTACGGCCAAGATCGCGCGCGCGAGGGAGATGCTCGACGGCGCGCGGAGCGCGGCGGATCTCGAGGTGGACGGCGGCGTGGGGCGCGACACGATTCGCGACATATGGCGCGCGGGCGCCGACACGTTCGTCGCGGGCAACGCGATCTTCGGCGCGAAGGATCCCCGGGCGGAGATCGCCGCGCTGCGAAAGCTCTGTCAGGAGACCGCGTGAGCCGCCCGCTGAAGCGGGCGATCGGATTTGCGCTGCTCGCGGGCATGATCGTCGGCGCGGCGCTGGCCGTCCGCGCGCTGCGCGCCGATCTCGACACGGTGGGCCTGGGATCGCGCGCGCCGGATTTCTCCGCGGCTACGCTGGATTCGGTCTCCCGCACCAGGACTCTCGCCGACTACGATGGCGACGTCATCCTGCTCAACATCTGGGCGACCTGGTGCGGGCCATGCCGCGTGGAGATGCCGAGCATCCAGAGCCTGCACGAGGAATATGCGCCGCGAGGACTCAAGGTCGTCGCCGTCAGCGTGGACGCGGGGGGCAAGGAGCGGCAGATCCGGGAGTTCACGGATTCGCTCGGACTGACGTTCGAGATACTGCACGATTCCGCCGGCGCCATCGAGCAGAGCTACCGCAGCACCGGAGTGCCGGAAACGATCGTCATCGGACGGGACGGCGTGATCCGCAAGCGCGTCGTCGGAGCCGTGCGGTGGGATTCTCCCGCTAACCGCGCGCTGGTGGAGCAGCTGCTCGCCGCTCCGGCGAGCTGACGTGACCGTCATCCTCGGCATCGAGACGTCGTGCGACGAGACGTCGGCCGCCATAGTCGAGCGCAAGGATGGGGGCCGACCGGAGCTGAGGTCGCTGGTGATCCTGTCGCAGGATGTGCATGCAATTTTCGGCGGAGTGGTTCCGGAGATCGCCGCGCGCGCCCATCTCACCAGCATCGTGCCGGTGGTGGAGAGGGCGCTCGCCGATGCGGGCGCGGCCTTCGGCGATCTCGACGCTGTCGCCGTCACGCACGCCCCCGGGCTTATCGGCGCGCTGCTCGCCGGAGTGTCGTACGGCAAGTCGCTCGCGTACTCGCTCGATGTTCCGGTGATCCCGACCCACCACATGGAAGGGCATCTCTTTGCCGCTTCACTGGAGGATCCGGACGCGGAGCCGCCCTTCACTGCCCTGCTCGTGTCCGGCGGCCACACGATGCTCATCGACTGCCCCGATTGGGGAAGCTACGAGCTGCTCGGCGGCACACGCGACGACGCCGCGGGCGAGGCGTTCGACAAGGTCGCGAAGCTGCTGGGAATGCCGTACCCGGGCGGCAGGTACGTCGAGGAACTCGCTGCCACAGGTGATCCATCGCGCTTCCGATTCAAGCGCCCGATGCTGGACGGAACATGGAAGGAAAATCAGCCGGGCTATCACGATGTCTCGTTCAGCGGTCTCAAGACCGCGGTGCTGAACGCCGTGCGATCGTCGCCCGACATTGAGCGCGACCGGGCCGACATCGCGCGCGGCTTTCAGGATGCACTCATCGAGACGCTTGTCGAGAAGACCGTGCGCGCGGCGGACGCGCGTGGCCGCTCCCGCATTGTTGTGGGCGGAGGTGTCGCGTGCAACCGCACGCTGATAGCGGCGGCGCGTAAGCGAGCTGAGCAGATCGGAGCGTCGGTGCACAGCGCGTCGCCGAGGCTGTCCACCGACAACGCCGCCATGATCGCCCGGGCCGGGCTTTTTCACTTCGAGCGCGGAGAGCGCGCGGAACTTTCGCTCAACGCCTACGCCACTCTTCCGATTCCTGGATTGACGGGAGCTATGGGCTCTTAGCTGTTTGCTATTGGTTACGACTTCGCAGGCTATCGCCTATCATTTGGTAGCAGCCAACAGCCAATAGCCAACAGCCAAGAGCTTTTTTCGAATGCCTCATATCGTCCACCAGCCGTTCGTGTACCATCTCGGGCCGCTCGAGATCGGCGGGTTCGGGCTCGCGATGCTGCTGACATTCGTCATCGGGCAGATCCTGCTCCAGCGCGAGCTGGTTCGCCGCGGGCACGATCCCGCGCCGGTTTCGGATCTCGTGTTCGCCGCGGTGATCGGCGGGCTGCTCGGCGCGAAGATCTATTACGCGATTCTGACGCAGGACGCGGGCGCGCTGTTCAGCCGCGCGGGATTCGTGTTTTGGGGCGGGCTCATCGGGGCGATCATCGCCTGCTCGCTGGTGGTGCGCTTCAAGAAGCTGCGGTGGTCCACGATCAGCGACGCCAGCGCGGTGAGCCTGGCTGCCGGGTATGCCGTTGGGCGTACGGGCTGCTGGGCCGTGGGCGACGATTACGGCAAGCCCTGGGATTCACCGCTGGCGGTGCAGTTTCCCGAGGGAGCGCCGCCGTCGACCGCCGCGAACATGTCGCAGATGTTCGGCGTCAGCTTCCCGCCGGGCACCGATCCAGCGGCCGTGATCGCCGTACACCCCACGCAGATCTACGAAGTGATCATGGGGTTTATCATGTTCCTCATCCTCTGGCGCCTCCGCGATCACAAGCATGCGGCCGGCTGGCTGTTCGGACTGTTTCTGGTGCTGCAGGGACTCGAGCGATTTCTCGTCGAGTTCGTGCGCGCGAAAGACGACAGATTCTTCGGTCCGCTCACGCTGGCACAGGTGATCGCCCTGCTGCTCGCCGCGGCCGGCGCCGCATGGATGGTCTCGCGCCGCGAGGTCGGCCCCGGCAAACCCGGCATCTACGCGTAGGTAGTGTCTGGCCCGCTGCCCCGCTGGCCATCTGGCTCCTCACATCTTGGATTCCGCTAGGACGCTACTCGGGCCCGCCTGACGCGCGACTGCCTGCTCCCGGAACTATGCTTCTCCCACGCCGCAAGATGATCCAGCAGATAGTCGAGCGAGAATACGTGCCGGCTCCCGTCCTCCCTCCGCCTGAACACGACCCGCGACCATCCCTTCATTCCGGTAGGCTTGTACCAGAACCCGTTCATGTGCAGCTCTTCGCCCGTGATCGCGTGGATCAGCACCCGCTCGTACCGCGAGCGCGGCAGGATCCGCTCCGGAAAGAGGTTGTCCCACCGGCACAGCCGGCCGATGTCGCCGTAGCACTCCGGCCGCTCGTTTAGATCCAGCAGCGACGGAGCTCTGCCACGCAGCACCGAGCCGATCAGGCGCAGGCTGAAAGGATCGGAGATCCGGCGGATGGACGGCCAGAAGCGGCGCGCAGTGAGCCCCGCAATCTCGCGTAGCGCAAGCACCCGCCCGTCGCGCATCGGCCACATCGGCGCGTCGACGTCGCACTGGAACGGATTCTCGGCGAAGCAGGTGAAGCGCGCGAGCCAGCCCTTCCGCGACGTGTGCCGCATCGGACGAAAGTTCTCCAGCACGGGCAGCCGCTTCTTCTCGAGCATGTCCAGCTCGAAGCTCTCCCACCGCATTACCGACCGCACGATGCCGACGATCAGCGTCGCCGTCGCGATCATCAGCGACGCGCTGGGCGTGAAGTCGGCCGTGATCTCGATGCGGTCGCCGCGGGGGCGAACGCCGATTCCGGTGGACTCGCGGTTGGCGGCGAGCAGCATCACCGGCATCGGCAGAATGTAGGACAGGAGCAGCGCGAGCTTCTCCACGCTCTTGCCGCTGGTGCGCTCGTGCGCCGGCACGTCGAACGAGATGTTGTAGTGCGCGCTGAACCCGGTCAGCTGGACGTCGCTCCCGTTCACCTTTTCCCAGGCATCGAGCTCGTCGCGAAGATACAGGATGCTCTCCCACAGGGACCGGCCCGCGCGCGCCGCGCAGCCGCGCTCGATCTCGATAACCGGGGTGGCAACCTCGATGACGCCGGTGTCGAAGTACACCGCGCCGCCGGTGGGGAGGTGGTACGAGCGTCCGACGCGATGCATCAGCGGCCCGCGAATGATGTTGCGCGGGCTGCCGAACACGTCCTCGGGCCGCACCTGGTCGCCATTCATGATCACCGCGAACTCGGCTTCCAGTCCGATTGCGGCGAGCGCGATCCTGTCCGATGCCGCGCGCTTGTCGCCGCCGTCCGACTTTTTCCGGTTTCGTGTTGTGATCTGCGCCATCTACTGCGACCTCGAATTCCTTTCCCCCCGGAGGATTCGACAGCCTCGCCCGGGGTAAGCGATGCTATCGTCGCGCTTTGCCTGTCTCGTCGGGTGCGTCGCGCGGTATCGAGACCACGTACCCGAAGTCCAAGTGCAAATGGTCGTCCGAGAATCCAGCCAGATTGCCGGTCGGCCTGGTCCAGACCGCCGGAAGCGTCTCCCGGGCGACCATCCGGTAGCGTTCTATCGATTTCTCGTCGTCCAGGTAGGTCGACCCGATCCGATAGATGTTCGCCGCCGTGCCCCAGCAGTGGGGCGAAGCATTTCTAGTCAAACGGTGTGCCGGAGATCGATACCCCCCGTTCGCGGCTATGTGCACGAACGTACCCACCGCCTCCCTGAACCTTTCCAGGCACATGGCCAGCAGCGTTATGGCGCAGGGGACGTACCGCGGAAATCGCCTGAATACATCGACTTCCCTTACGTCGGTCTGGATGAACTCCCAGAGGTAGAAGTGGGGAGACAGCTCCAGCTTCCGCGCGACGTCCCAGGAGGGGATTTCATAAAAGTAACGGGGGAGCAGCCGTTCCCGGCCCCCGGCATCGCGAACCACCTCCCCGGGCCTGAGCGCTTCCCGGTACTTCTGGTCCAGCGCGAGCCCGTCCACGACTCCGAGCGGAAAGGAGTTCTCGTCGGTCATTTTTCCTTGAACTCCCCTTCGGTCAGAAACTCATACACCGCCTCGGAAACCTTCGCCACGGCTTGTTGCCGGCCGGAAGTGCCGGGCTCCCACTCGGTCAGCACGACCAGCACATACGGCTTCCGGTCGTGCAAATAGACCACGCCCGCGTCGTGCGCGATCGTGGAGATCTCACCGGTCTTGTGCGCGACGCGCGTGCGCTTGGGCAGCGGCGCCGGAATGCCGCTGTTGAACTCCTGCGCATGCAGGATGTCGAGCATCTCCCTCGACAGTGTCCGCGAAAAGGCGCGCTCCTCGGCGATGAGCTTGAGCACCCGCGCGAGGCCGGAAGCGGTCACGCGGTTGGAGACCCCCGCGTCGAACGCGGCGTGGTCCTCGACGCCGCGGTGCAGCTCAATTCCGTCCTCCAGGCCCAGCTCGGCGAACGTGCGCTGCATGCTCTGCAGCCCCACGTAATCGAGCAGCAGGTTGGTCGCGAGGTTGCTGCTCGTCGCGATCATGTGGAACGCCAGCTCGCGAACCTGCATTGTCTTCCCCAGGGCTGCGTGCACGGCGGCATTCGCGTCGCGGTCGGGCTCCACGCGGAAGATGCTTCCGTCGTGCGCGCTGCGGAAACGGTTTCGCACGTGCAACCGCGACTGGGGCAACAGCTCGCCCGCGTGAACGGTCCCGAACACGCCGACGAGAATGGGCACCTTGATCGTGCTAGCGGCATGGAACCAGCGATCCGATTCGTAATCGAATTCCATCGGGGTCTCCACGTCGCGAACCGCGACGGCCAGGGCCACCATGCCCGCGTCTGCCTGAATCGCTGCGATGCGCTCGCGAAGCTTCGCGGTGTCCCGGACCTGCGTTTTTTTCGATTCCTTTCCCATGCGGCTGCGCTGAAAACGTAGGATATACTTAACGACCCGACCGGCCATCTCATCGAACCGCGGAGTCACAAGCTGCACTACCACCTGATCGGAATCGCCGGCACGGCGATGGCCTCACTCGCCGGGCTGCTGAAGGCCGCGGGCCATGTGGTCACGGGCTCCGACGAGAACGTCTACCCGCCGATGTCACACGAGCTGGAGGCGCTCGGCATTCCCTATCAGTCCGGGTTCGCTTCTGCGAATCTTGAGCCGCGGCCGGATGTCGTCATCGTGGGAAACGCCATTTCCCGCGGCAACGTCGAGCTGGAGGCGGTCCTGAACCAGCGGCTCCGGTACACATCTGCCGCAGCCGTGATCAAGGAGGAGTTCATCCGCGGTCGGCACTCCCTGGCCGTGGCGGGCACGCACGGCAAGACGAGCACGAGCTCCCTCCTGGCCTGGGTACTCGAATCCGCGGGACTCAACCCCGCCTTTTTGATCGGCGGGGTAGCCGAGAATTTCGGGCGCTCGTTCAGGCTCACGGACTCCAAATACTTCGTCATCGAGGCGGACGAGTACGACACCGCCTACTTCGACAAGGGTCCGAAGATGTGGCACTACCTCCCCGACACCGCGATCGTGGCGAACATCGAGTTCGATCACGCCGACATCTACCGCGACGCGATCGCGTACAACTTCGCCTTCTCCCGGTTCATCAACCTGATTCCGGGCAACGGCACGCTGGTGGCGGGCTGGGATTCGGAGACCGTGCGCGAGCTCGCGGCCAGGTCGCTGGCGCCGGTCGAGTCGTTCGCGTACCCGGGAGACGAGGGTGCCGGCGGACAGCACCCGCGGTGGCGCGCGGACGGCGTGCGCTTCGGACCGAACGGCACGACGTTCAGCGTACTGCACGACGGGAAAGGCTGGGGTGAGGTGGAATCGCCGCTCGCGGGCGCGTTCAGCGTGCGCAACATCCTCTCGGTGATCGCCGCGGCCGAGTCGGTCGGCGCCGACCGGGAACGGGTCCGCGAAGGACTCCGCACGTACAAGAGCGTCAAGCGCCGCATGGAAGTGCGCGGCGAGGAGCGCGGAGTGACCGTGATCGACGATTTCGCGCACCACCCGACGGCAATCCGCGAGACCATAGCCGCCGCGCGACAGAAATTCGCCGGCCGCCGCATCGTCGCCGTGTACGAGCCGCGCAGCTACACGGCTCAGCTGCGTGAGTTCGAGGGCGCGTACGAGACGGCGTTCGCCGCGGCCGACCAGATCGTGCTGGCGGGTCTGTTCCGCGCGGAGCGCTACGCCAGCAACGCGCTGGACCCGGCGGCGCTTGTAGCCCGCTGGAAAGCAGCTGGCAAAAACGCCGCTTACATCCCCGCCGTTCCCGAGATCGTGACCACGCTGGCTGCCACCCTCCGCCAAGGCGACGTGGTGCTGGTCATGTCGAACGGCGGCTTTGGGGGACTGCACGAGAAGCTACTCGCAGCGTTGGCGGCCCCGGGTTAGGGCATCCAGCCAGTTACCGCCAGGAGCCGGCGGGATTAGCTCAGCTTGCCGTCGGCTCCGAAACGGTTTTCTCCAGCACGTACGTCTTCACCAGAGCAAAGGCCAGTAGTACCAGCAAAACGATCTGCGCGACCGTCGTCTCCAGGGTCGGATATATCCCGAGGAATCCGATCTTCGGAATTCCCAGCGCCGTCTCGGAAATGACATGCCCCTCTTGCAGCTCGTGGATGCCTCTCCCGGTAAAGACGAATGCCATGTAGTACAGCAGCACGCTGGTGATCGCGAAAAACGGCCGCAGCGGGATCCTCACTCCGAACTTGTAGAACAGCGCGAAGATTACGGCGAGCACCGCCACTCCGGCGACGAATCCCAGGGCGAGCTGCATCCCCTGTCCCGGCGCGTCCAGGATCATCGCCTGGTAGAAGAGCACCGTCTCGGCGCCCTCGCGGAACACCGCGAGAAACGCCACGAGCATGAGCGCGGTGCCTCCGCCCTTCTGCATCGCGCGCGATACCTGGGTCTGAATGAACTGCTGCCACTTCGCGCTCTCGATCTTGGAGATCAGCCAGTAGCTCACGAAGAACAACACGACCGCCGCCAGCAGCATC
>DATLBG010000159.1:0-4494 GCA_035527035.1 Gemmatimonadaceae bacterium
TGCGGCGCGTCGCTGGCGCTGTTCGATGCCGGCGCTCC
The DNA here is from genome assembly GCA_035527035.1 of Gemmatimonadaceae bacterium. GTDB lineage: Bacteria > Gemmatimonadota > Gemmatimonadetes > Gemmatimonadales > Gemmatimonadaceae > JACDCY01. Next base: position 39 of record DATLBG010000159.1, read on the forward strand.
GATCCGCTCCGCCGTCGCAGGCGTGGCGATGGGTCTCATCAAGGAAGGCGACCGCTACGCGGTGCTGACCGACATTCTGGGAACCGAGGATGCTCTCGGCGACATGGACTTCAAGGTCGCCGGCACGGAGCAGGGAATCACCTCGATCCAGATGGACATCAAGATCGAGGGTCTGGACCTCCGCATCATGCGCGAGGCGCTCGATCAGGCGCGCGAGGGCAGGCTGCACATCCTCGGCGAGATGAAGAAGGCGCTCGACGCGCCGCGCGGCGACCTGTCGCCGTACGCTCCGCGCATCGTGACGATGAACATCAATCCCGAGAAGATCGGCGATCTCATCGGCCCGAAGGGCAAGATCATCCGCGGAATCCAGGAAGAGACCGGCGCCGAGATCACGGTGGACGACACGGGTCTGGTCACGATCGCGGCCGTCGGCGGCGAGTCGATGCAGCGGGCGAAGGAAATGGTGGAGCAGGTCACCGCCGAGCCGATCGTGGGCGAGACGTACGAGGGCGAAGTGAAGAGCACGACTGCCTTCGGCGCGTTCATCGAGATCATGCCCGGGACGGAAGGACTGCTGCACATCTCCGAGATCCAGCACGGCCGCACCGAGCGCGTCGAGGACGTTCTCAAGCGCGGCGACGTGGTGAAGGTGAAGCTCATCGAGCGGGACGAGCGCGGAAAGATGCGTCTGTCGCGCAAGGCGCTGATGCCCAAGCCGGAGGGATCCGCTGGTGGTGAAGGCGGCAGCGGCGGCGAAGGCGAGCTGGCGGGCGTCGGCGGATCCGGCGACCACAGCAGCGAAGACCGGCCGCGCAGGCCGCGCAGCAGTGGCGGCAGCGGTGGTCGTGGCCGCAGCGGTGGCGGAGGGAGAGGGCGACCGCGAGAGTGATCACGGCCGAGACGGCTGCGCGGCGCGTGAACAATCCGCCGCGCGTTGAAGCCGGCGTTCGCCGAACCGTTTTACCGAATGGACTGACCGTACTCTCGGAGCACATGCCGTGGGTACGGTCGGTTGCATTGGGGACCTGGGTCAAGTCCGCGTCGATCCACGAGCCGCGCGAGAAGATGGGCGTGTCGCATCTTCTCGAGCACGCCGTGTTCAAGGCCACGCCGACGCGATCCGCCAGGGACATCGCGCTGTCGCTCGAAGTGCTGGGCGGGAGCCTCGACGCGTACACCTCCCGCGAGCACACCAGCTACCAGGCCCGCGTGCTCGACGAGCACGCGACGCAGGCGGCCGAAGTCCTTGCCGACGTCGTGTTCCGCCCGCTGCTCAGGGAGGCGGACGTTGCGATGGAGCGGAAGGTGGTTCTCGAAGAGATCAGCATGGTCGAGGACACGCCCGACGATCAGGTCTTCGAGCTGCACAACTCCCTGCTTTGGGGGAGTCATCCGTACGGCTACTCTATCCTCGGCACGCGCGACAGCGTGGCCGCGCTGACCGCCGCCGATCTCCGCGACCTGCACAGCGCGACGTATCATTGCGGCGAGGTCGTGGTGGCGGCCGCCGGCAACATCGACCACGACGCGCTGCTGGACGTGCTCGACCGGTCGGGCTGGCTCGAGGTTCCGCCCAGCGGCGGGTCGCCGCGCCAGCCCGAGGCGCCGCGAACGTCGGCGCCGTCGTACGCGCATCACGACCGGCGCGACCAGGCACAGACGCACGTGGTGCTGGGAACGGCGACAGTGCCGCACCGCGATCCCAGGCGGTACGCGATCGCGCTGGTGAGCGTCCTTTTGGGCGGCGGGATGAGCTCGCGCCTGTTCCAGCGCGTGCGCGAGGAGCTGGGCCTGGCGTACACGGTTCAGACGTTCCAGTCCTTTCATCTGGACACGGGGATGCAGGGCGTGTACGTCGCGACCGCGCCGGAGACGGCCGACGACGCGGTCCGCGCCATCAACGACGAGCTCGCATCCGTCGCCGCCAACGGCATGCCGGAGGAGGAGATCGAGCTCGGCCGGAGCCAGCTCAAGGGGCAGGTGACGCTGTCCATGGAGAGCGTCAGCTCCCGGATGTACCGCGCCGCCACCGGCGAGCTTTTCGGCGAGCCCATCCAGACTCTGGATGAGGTCCTCGCGCTGATCGACGCGATCGACGCCGGGACGGTGCGGAAAGTCTGCGGCGAGTTTTTTGCCCCGGACATTCAGACGATGGTCAGCCTCGGTCCGAAACCGCTTCGCGTTTAGTTACTGATACCTCATACCTAATACCTCTACTCCGCCTCCCATGCTCATCGGCGTTCCCAAAGAGATCAAAACAAACGAGAACAGAATCGCACTGGTTCCGGCGGGCGCCGAAGCGCTGGTAGCGGCGGGGCACGACGTGCTCGTCGAGACGACCGCGGGCGAGGGAAGCGGATTCCCGGACGAGATGTACACCGGCGTCGGGGCCCGCATCGCGCCTGATGCCGCGGCCACGTGGGCGAAGGCCGACATGATCATGAAGGTGAAGGAGCCGATCGCGAAGGAGTGGAAGCACATGCGAAAGGGCCAGTGCATTTTCACCTACTTCCACTTCGCCGCCGACGAGAAGCTCACGCGCGCGCACATCGACAGCGGCGCCGTTTGCATCGCGTACGAGACCGTCGAGCTGCCGTCCCGCGAGCTGCCGCTGCTGACGCCGATGTCGGAGGTTGCCGGCAGGATGGCGGTGCAGGAGGGCGCGAAGTATCTGGAGAAGCTGTACGGCGGACGCGGCGTGCTGCTAGGCGGCGTTCCGGGCGTGCCGCCCGCGAAGGTCGTGATACTCGGCGGTGGCATCGTCGGCATCAACGCCGCAAAGATGGCCGCGGGAATGGGCGCGAAGGTCACGGTGCTCGACCTGTCGCTCGAGCGCCTGCGGTACCTCTCCGATGTCATGCCGGCGAACGTCACGCTGATCTACTCGAACAGGCACAACATTCTCGAGCAGATTTCCACGGCCGACCTCGTGGTCGGCGCCGTGCTGATTCCGGGCGCCATCGCGCCCAAGCTGATCCGCAAGGCGGACCTAAAGCTCATGCAGCCGGGCTCGGTGATCGTGGACGTCGCCATCGACCAGGGCGGGTGCGTGGAGACCATCAAGGCCACGACGCACGAGGACCCCACGTACGTGGTGGACGGTGTCATCCATTACGGCGTAGCGAACATGCCGGGCGGGGTGCCGCGCACCTCCACGCTGGCCCTCACCAACGCGACTTTCCCCTACGCGATGCAGCTCGCCAACAAGGGCTGGAAGAAGGCCCTGCGCGAGAGCGTCCCGTTACAGCGGGGACTCAACATCGTCGAAGGGCAGGTGACGTATCCGGGAGTGGCGGAGGCCTTCGGGCTGCCGCTCGCGGCCGTGGACAAGTTCCTGGCTTAGCCCGGGAGGTACGCCCCAACCGTCACCCGTGCTAGTTTATATAAACTCATGAGCAGCAACAGCTAAGGACCAAATGCGCTGGCCATTCATCAAGCCCGGTTCGCTTTTCCCCGCCAACGCGATCGCCGTCGATCTCGGCACGGCTAACACGCTGATTTACGTGAAGGGACAGGGCATCGTTCTGAACGAGCCGTCCGTCGTCGCGATCGATCGCGAAACGAAGAAAATCAAAGGCGTCGGTCTCGAAGCGAAGCGCATGCTCGGCCGCACGCCCGAAGGTGTCATCGCGGTGCGGCCGATGAAAGACGGCGTCATCGCCGACTTCGACGTGACCGAGAAGATGTTGCGCTACTTCCTCACGCTCATCATCGAGAACCACGTCTTCAAGGTGAAGCCGCGCGTGATCGTGTGCGTGCCGTCCGGCATCACCGAAGTGGAGAAGCGCGCGGTGCGCGACTCCGCGCTCGGCGCCGGCGCCAAGGAAGTGTTCATGGTCGCCGAGCCGATGGCCGCCGCGATCGGAGTTGGATTGCCGGTGGATACGCCGACCGGCAACATGGTGATCGACATCGGCGGCGGCACGACGGAGATCGCGGTCATCGCGCTGTCCGGCATCGTCAGCGACACGTCGATCCGCACCGGCGGCGACGAGCTGGACACGGCGATCGTGCAGTTCATGCGCAAGAATTACAACCTGCTGATCGGTGAATCCACCGCGGAGCAGGTAAAGATCCAGATTGGAAGTGCAGCGCCTGTTGGCGAAGAGCGCGAGATGGATGTGAAGGGACGCGACCTCGTTTCCGGAAGTCCGAAGACGGTTCGTGTGCAGTCGTCGGAAATCCGCGAAGCGGTGCAGGAACCCATTCAGCAGATTGTGGACGCTGTGAGGCGCGCGCTGGAAATCACGCCGCCGGAGCTTGCAGCCGACATTGTGGACCGTGGAATCGTGATGACTGGCGGTGGTGCATTGATCAGGGGACTCGATGTTCTGCTCACGCAGGAGACCGGTCTTCCGATCCACGTAGATGAAGACCCGCTCACGTGTGTTGTGCGCGGCACAGGTCGCATCCTCGATGATGAGGAGAAGTACTGGTCAGTCCTCGCCACCTG
>DATLBG010000160.1:0-18313 GCA_035527035.1 Gemmatimonadaceae bacterium
CGGCGGCATCATGGGCATCTCCATCTCCGTGTAGCCTTCGGGCATCGCGAACACGGAGGACGAAAACGTCGCGCGAATGATGTTGGACAGGCGGGTGGTCGTGACGGGGGGAGCCGCCCCGTCCTCGGTCACTCCCGTGACGCGGTCCACCTGCCGGAGCGCGAGGCCCCGGGGCGCCGCGCGAACGAGCTTCTCCATCTCCGCGTTCGCGGTCGAATCCATCCACGGCATCCCGGCGGCCATCGCCTGGATCCCGCGCGTGTCCTTCAGCGGATCCGAAAAGTCAGCGAGCTCCTCCGCATAATCCCCCTCGCTTTCGACGTGCATGGACTCATCTACGATCTCGCCCATCATCTCGATCGTCATGCTGATGTCCGCGCGGACCTTGTACCGCTTTGTCGAGAAGCCGGATATGGTTTCGCCCGGGCCGAGCGTATCGACGACAATGTTGGCCACGGCAAACGTCATCTTTGGTTTCTCGGCCAGCGACGCCATCATCTCGCGCAGCTGCTCCATCATCCTGCTCGGATACATGAACTTCTTCTGCTCGTGCATCACCAGTGCGAACGTCTGCGTGCCGCCGCTGTCGTGGGTGATTATCGACACGTCCCCGCCGCTCATCCCGGGAATCGCGCCGCCCGGCATCCCCCCCGACAGATCGAGCCGCGTGCGCCTGCCCGCCATCCACCCTTTTCCGGTCTGATGCGAGCCCGCCGTGGAATCCCCGGTCGTGATCCGCACATCAAAGGTGAGGCCCGCCACGTCCTGCGCCGCGGAAGGAGCGGCAGCGAAACCGCTGCCCAAAAAGAGCACGCCCACGAGCCGCCACAGATTCATTCTTCGCACAGCTACCTCTCGGTTAATCGTCACCACCTCGGATTCATGCGATCCAATATCGCGACCAGACGACCAACCGCCAGAGTCAGTCGGGCGTCACACCAGCTCAGGAGTCTTTCGGAGGCTCCGGGCCCTTGTGCTGCTGGCCCAGCGTGGCGAGCGGCGGGATCGAAGGGGCGTCGTGCCGCGGCCAGCGGAGCGAAGCGACCACCGACGCCACCAGAATGGACGCGACCACGCCGAGCGATATCCCGATCGGAATGTGGACGAAGTGCTCGCCCAGCATCTTCAGCCCGATAAAGATCAGCACGATCGATAGCCCGACCTTCAGATAGTGGAACTTGTCCACGATGCCGGCAAGCAGGAAATACAGCGCGCGCAGGCCAAGGACCGCGCACACGTTCGACGTGTACACGATAAACGGGTCGCGGGTCACCGCGAAGATCGCTGGTATCGAGTCGGTCGCGAATATCACGTCCGTAGTCTCGACGAGGATCAGCACGATGAACAGCGGCGTGGCCATCAGCCGCACGACGCCGGACTTGTCGGCGGTGCGAACGAAGAACTGCTGGCCGTGGTAGTCGGGAGTAACCGGAATCACCTTGCGCACGAGCCGGAGCATCGGATTGTTCTCCGGATCGTACTCGTCCTCCGACTTCTGCAGCGCCATCCTCACGCCAGTGAAGACGAGGAACGCGCCGAAGATGTACAGGATCCACTCGAACCGTGACACGAGCACCGCGCCGGCCCCGATCATAGCGCCGCGCAGGATCAGCGCCCCCATGATTCCCCACAGCAGCACGCGATGCTGGTATTGCATGGGGATCCTGAAGTAGCCGAAGATCAGGACGAATACGAAGATGTTGTCGACCGAGAGGGCGTACTCGATCAGATATCCCGCGAGGAACTCGAGTCCCGAGTTCGTCCCCATGAACCGGAACACGAACAGCGAGAAAGTGAGCGACAGCGCGACCCACACCGCGCTCCAGATAGCCGCCTCCTTGAGCGACGTCTGCCGAGCGCGCCGGTGGAATACGAGCAGGTCCACTACGATGAGCGTGAGCACCACGGCGTTGAAGCCGACCCACCACCATACGTTCATCGCGCTGTCTTTGCGGAAATCCTACCGCCGGCCGTCGAGCGCGTCGCGCACATCGAGCAGCACTTCGAAGTACAGCTGCTCGCGGCGGTACGCAAAATCGAGCGTTGCCATCTGCGAGTCGTCGCCGGACGCGCGCGCCCGCTCGAACGCCTCGCGGTACATCTCCTCGAGATTGGTCAGAATTCTGTCCCGGCTTCTCGGCATGCGTGTTCTCTCGATCGCGTTGGGTGTGAGTCTCGGAGCTTCCGCGTCACTGGGACCGGTGACCGCATCCTCCAGGAAGCGCTCCGGATCCTTGTTGTCGAAGATGTATTTCCGCGCCGCGCTCAGCACGTACCGGCGGGGATTGGGGGGCTGCGGCAATTCCTACGCTCCTGTCAGGGATCGAAAGCTAGCCGATGGAAGACCGCTTCCTCTACGACGCGCCCGTTCTCGAGGTGCTCGACCACTATCCGCTCGAGCAGCTCATCGGTGACCCCGGAGTACCAAACGCCGTCCGGGTACACGACTACGATCGGACCTCCGGCGCAGACGCCGAGGCAAGGGGTTTCGCCGCGCTTTACCCTCCCGGGGCCGAACAACAGGCCTTCCCGCTGCAGCAGCATCGCCAACCGGGCGTACAGGCCGCGCCCGCGGCGTTCCGGCGAGCAGAACTCTCCCGTGCATACGAACACGTGGCGGGAATACGGCTCCATCGCTGGAAGTGGCCGGCTCATCCCGCAAAGTTATCGCCGCGACGCTGGATATAGTTTTAGGCGTTACGTGGGATCGGGATTACGGATCGAGGACTTAATCCGTAGTCCGCAATCGTCGAGGATACTTCAATGGACGCACAGCCACAAAGCGACGGCAACTCTCAACCGCCGAAAGTGCCGGTCACCACTCAGAAACCGGCCACCATCACAGTGACGTGGGACGGCGAGCAGCGGTTCGATGCCGCCCGTCCCGACCGTCCTTCCATCAAGCTCGACGGATCGGGCGGGGCAGGCCCAAGTCCGGTGGACGGTCTGCTGGCATCGCTCGCGGCCTGCGCCGGCATCGACGTCGTGGAGATTCTCAACAAGCGCCGCACCCCGCCCGAATCGATCACCGTGGAGGTCGTGGGCGAGCGGGTCACGACGATTCCCAAACGGCTCAAGCACGTGACGCTCAACTTTCACATCACCGGCACCGGGATCGACCGCGCCAACGCCGAGCGCGCCGTTGACCTCGCGATCAACAAGTACTGCTCGGTGCGCTCCTCGCTTCGGGACGACGTGCCCGTCGAGTGGACCTTGGAGTTGACGAGCAGTTAGCGCGCAGCGCGCAGTACGCCGCGCGCAGCGCCGTTTACTTCACCCACTTCTTTTCGCTTTCCTCGAGCTCGGCACGGAGCCTCGAGTAGCTGTCATATCTGGCAGCGCTGATCGCTCCAGCTTCGACCGCGTCGCGCACCGCGCACCCCGGCTCGACGACGTGCGAGCAGTCGCCGAACCGGCACTCGCCGAGGTGGGCTCGAAACTCGGGGAAGCACGCGTCGAGCTCGCCTGAAGCGAGATGCCACATCCCTACCTCTCGCAGCCCCGGCGAATCCACGACGTAGCCTCCGTCTGGCAGCGGATGCATTACGGCTCCGACGGTGGTGTGGCGGCCCTTGTTCACCGATTCGCTGATCTCGCCGATCCGGAGGTCGAGCCCCGGGAACATCGCGTTCAGCAGGGACGACTTCCCTACTCCGGATGGGCCGCTGAAGATCGACGAGAGTCCCGCGAGCGTGTCGTGCAGCTCGTCGAGACCGGCGCGCGTCTTGGTGCTCGTGTAATGCACCGCGTATCCGGCGCGCTCATAGTCCGCGAACGTCTCTGCGGCCGCGGCGCCCGGGACGAGGTCCACCTTGTTCACGACGACGCGCGAAACGAGATCGTTCGCCTCCGCGATCACCAGAAACCGGTCCAGCATGCGCGTGTGCGGCTCGGGCTTTGCCGCCGCGAAGACCACTATGACCTGGTCGACGTTGGCAGCCACCACGCGCTCGCCGTAACCCGACCCGGGCTCGCGCCGGGCGAGCCTGGATTTTCTCGGGTGTATGGCCGAGATCGCCCACGCTCCGCTGGGAACGTCCTGCTCCAGCTCGACTTCATCGCCGACGGCGATCTTCGTGGTCGTCACTTTCTTGAGCCGGCCACGCAAGGACGCGTCTCGCACCTGGCCGTCGCGAGTCCGCACCTGCCAGACGCCGCCGGTGCCGCCGAGCACGTCCCCTACCTGCGGCTCGGTCACGCGTCAGGCTCATCGCGCATGGCTTCCCACCACGGCCGCCGTGCCGACGGGGGCGCGAGCCTCGAGTCCAGCAGCGCCCGCGCCTCCTGCAGCGACAGCGCGCCGATCCGGCGGCGAACATCGGCTTCTGTGCCGGTAGCGAGATAATCCGTCTCGACGTGGCCCGACGCGACCGGGTCGCCGGCGCGCCAGCGGACGAACAGGACGTACCCGGCCACACTCCCTTCGCCGGCTTCCGGCGTCGGCTCGATCACGATCTCCGCGCTGTACGACGAGCCGTCGGCGCCTTCGAAGGCCGCGGGCCTCGCATGCACCGCCATGTAACCGCCGAGCGTGTTCGGATCGCCCTTCGAGAGATCTCCCGGAAGGAACTGGCCCAAGATCAGCTGCGAATCTTGCGGCGGCGGCGCGACATTCCCCCGAGCATCTCGCGCAGCATGCTGCCGGTGAGAAACGCGACGTTCGCGGGCCGCTCCGCGAGCCTGCGCATCAGGTAGGGATACCACTGCGTGCCGAACGGGACATATACGCGCATCCGGTAGCCTTCCTCGACGAGCTGGTCCTGGAGATCGCGGCGCACTCCGTACAGCATCTGGAATTCGAACCTGTCGCGCGAAATTCCCTCGGACAGCGCGAACCGCTTGACCTCGTCGATGATCGCCTCGTCGTGGGTCGCGATTCCGGGATAGTTGCCGCGCGTGAGCAGCAGCCGCATCGCGCGGACGTAGCTGTCGTCCACGTCCTTCTTGTCCGGGAACGCCACGGTATCCGGCTCTTTATATGCGCCCTTGCACAGCCGCACGCGTGCTCGAAGGCGTATGGCATCCTCGACGTCCGCCATCGTGCGGTACAGGTAGCTCTGCAGCACAATCCCTACGTGCTGGCGGAAGGCCGGGTACAGGCGGTCCTCGAACATGTCGAGGGTGCGCTGCGTGTAGGCGCTGCTCTCCATGTCTATGCGCACGAACGTTTGGTGGTCGCGCGCGCGCGACAGGACTTCGTCCATCAGGCGAACGCAGAGATCGTCGGAGACGTCGAGCCCCATCGCGGTCAGCTTGAGCGACACGTTCGCGTCCACGCCTTCGCTCGCAATCCGGTCCAGCATGTCGATGTACTGCTTCGCCGTCTGCCGCGCCTCTCCCTCGTTGTGCACGCTCTCGCCGAGTATGTCCAGCGAGGCCGTTATGCCGCGGGCGTTGAGGGCGCGAACGGCTGACATCGCGGTATCGAGGGTCTCGCCTGCCACGAACCGGTTCGCGAACCCGCGCGCGAGCCGGTTCTTGCGCACGAAGCTGAAGACCTGTTGCTGTTCGGAGAGGTACAGCAGTGCGCCGCGGAGCATCAGTCTGTCCGTGCCCTCATTGCGTATTGGGCGCCGAAGGACCGGGCGCAACGCGCGCGACGGGAAGGATAGAGCCTCTGGCGAGTCCCGGAAAATAGTTCCACGTCAAAAGGCCGTCGTCGCTCTCCGGCTCCAATAGATAAACGACAAGCCGGCCCAGCGGCTGTTCCGTGGGAATGAAGTAGGAGCCCGCAGAGACAGACTCGGTGGCGGCCGACCATCGCCCGGTCACACGCTCCTCGTTGTGCCCTTCGAACGGCCGCGCTGCCCGTATCACGGAATCCACTGTAAATCGCTCCAGGGAGAGAACCCGGGACGCGTCCATGCGCTCGACAGAGATTCCGTGCGCCGCCAGAAGATCGATAACCCGCGGTTGCCCGCCGGTGACGACATAACCGCGGCGCACGTTGACGGTGAGCGTCGGATCAAAGCGATCGTACACCGGCATCTTCACCGTGCGGAAGTTGCCCGTGCGGCGCCTGCCGCGCGGCACGCCCGGCTCGGTGCGCGCCGAGTCGCCCGTCGCGACAACATCCTCGACGATGACGTCGACTACGCTTGGCGCGCGCGTCAGCTGCGACCGGATCGGCACGACTTGTCCCGCGCCCTGCCCTGACGCCGCGGCGCGCAGCCGCTTGATCTCCGCCCCACGCTCGGCGGCCAGCGAGAGAATCTCGCGGACGAACGCGTCGGTGGCCGCGACACGTCGCGCGAACGGATCGTGCGAGTACGCCTCGCTCAGGATCGCGACGCCGTTGCGCATGCCGTAATAGTTGGTGGAGTAGCGCGGCCGGTGGTCGTACGTCGCCCAGCCTTCGGCTGCGGAGGTCGGTGCGGCGAGCTCGCGCTCGTCAGTGAGAAAGTTGCCGTAGTCGAACGTCTCGAAGCGGTGCCGTGTGCGCATCCGCTCGCGCAGCAATGGCAGCCACACCGTCTGCGTGTAGCCCGCGAGCGGGGCCGCGGGCGTCAGCGGCGGCGAATACGTGAGCGCGTATCCGTGATAGCTGCCGTTCGTCGTGTGCAGGTCCACGAATACGTCCGGGTTCCATTCGTTGAACATCGCCAGCGAAGCCCGCGTCTCCGGCGCCTCCGCCTTGACGTAGTCGCGATTGAGGTTGAGCTCCTGCGCGCTCGCGCGGCCGCCCACGATCTGCGGGCCGTTTTGCGACGATCTGTTCCGCTCCTGCGGGCCTACCGCTTCGTTCCCGTCCGCGTTGTAGATCGGGACGGCGATCAACACGATCGAGTCCAGCACGTTCCGCTTCGGCTCGAAGACGAGATCGCGCAGCAGCGCCTGCAGCGCCTCCTTCCCCTCGACTTCGCCCGCGTGGATGTTGCCCTGCACGTACACGACCGGCCTGCCGAGCCGCCGCGCCGCCGCGGGCGTGCGCACCAGCGGCCGCGACGCGATCACATATGGTATGTCCCTTCCCTGCGACGTCTTCCCGATGCTGCCGACTGCAATGGGCGCCCGCAGCTTCTGCAGCGAATCAATGAACGCAACCACGTCCGCGTACCGCGACGTCTCCGTGAAGTCGCTGCGTTCCGCGCGCGTCCTCGGGAGCTGCTCACTCGCGATCGACGCAGGGAGCGCCGAGCCGCTCGGTGTGGCGAGTGTCTGCGGCGCGCAGGCGACCGCTGCCACTACTGCGATGGCGAAAGCGATTCCTCTCGAACGCGACAATGTCGCAGCCCGGGTGCTGCCCCGGGGGCTGGCACAGGCGGCGTCTTCGAGTCGCGTCCGCAGTTCAGGACGCGGCGAGAAGCTAGCCGCCGAAGCCGGCTCTCGGGGCAGCACCCAAGCGCGCGCCAGGATCAAAGATTCTCGAGGATGAACCGCGTAAACGTGTCGTACAGATGCAGAGTGGCGCCCGCGCCCGAGATCGAGTGGGTCTTGTTCGGATACAGCATCATGTAGAACGGCTTGCGCGCGAGCTGCAGCTTCTGCGCGAACTGGATCGTGTTCTGCGAGTGCACGTTGTCGTCGCCGGTGCCGTGCACCAGCAGCAGCTTTGCTCTGAGCCCCTCTACGTGATTGATCGCCGCGGTCGCGCGGTATCCGTCCGGGTTGCCCTCGGGCGTCCACATGTACCGCTCGGTGTAAATAGTGTCGTACAGGCTCCAGTCCGTGACCGGCGCAACCGACAACCCCACCTTGAACGCGTCGCCTCCGCGCGTGGTCGAGAGCAGCGTCATCGTGCCGCCGCCGCTCCAGCCCCAGATGCCGATCCGGCTCGCGTCGCCCCAGCTCTGCCGCCCGATCCACCGCGCCGCGGCGATCTGGTCGTCGGACTCCAGCGTCCCCACGCGATGCTGCGTCTGCTTGCGGAAGCTCCGGCCGCGCATGGCCGCGCCGCGGTTATCCACGCTCACGACGACGTAACCGCGCTGCGCGAGCATCTGGTGCCAGAGAAATCGCGATCCGCCCCAAGCGTCGCCTACCGTCGGCGCCGCCGGACCGCCGTACACGTACATCAGCACGGGATGCTTCCTGGTGCTGTCGAACTGCGGGGGCACTATCCGGTATGCATCCAGCATCGTCCGCCCGTCCGCCGCAGGAATGCGCAGGAACGTCACCCTGCTCAACCCGAGTCGCGTAACGCGCTGCTTCAGGCTGTCGTTCGCGACGAGGCCGCGCACGGCGCGCAGAGACGGCACTTCCACCAGCGTCGCGATCGACGGGGTGTCGATGTCCGAGTGCGTCATGATCGCGTAGCGGTTGTTGGGCGCGAGGTCCATCGAATGCCAGCCGCGGCCTGACGTGATCTGCTGTCCCTGGCCGGTGCGCAGCGAGTACCGGAAAACGTGCCGCTGCGTCGGAGTCGGCGCGGCCTGCTGCACATATATCTCGCCGCGCCCTTCATCCACGCCGAGTATTCCGGTGACGTCGCTGCCGTCGCGCGTCACCTGCCGCACGAGCCGGCCGGAGCGGTCGTACAGGAAAACCTGGGCCCAGCCCGTGCGGTCGCTAACCCACAGGAACTGCCCGTCATTGTTGATCCAGACAGGATCCTGCACGTCCACGTACGCCGAGTCGGCATCCGAGACGATCACCCGCTGGCCGTCGGTGGTCACGCTGGCCGCGACGACGTCCACGCGGTTCTGCCGGCGCGGCAGCCGCTGAAACATCACGCTGTCGCTCCCCAGCCACTCGAGTCGCGGGACGTAGCTGTCGGCGGCGCCGCCGGTGTTGATCCAGCGCGTCGTGCCGCTGGCGACGTCGATCACGCCGAGCTTCACGTCGGCGTTGCGCTCGCCGGCCTTGGGATACTTGAACGTGGTGAACGACGGATACCGCGTGGTCTCATCCACCAGCGAGAAGGGCTTCACCGCCGTCTGGTCGAAGCGCAGGAACGCGATGCGCCGTCCGTCCGGGCTCCAGCGAAACGCGTCGCGGATCCCGAACTCCTCCTCGTACACCCAATCGGTAGTGCCGTTGATTATCTCGGGGCTGCCATCGCGCGTGAGCGCGCGCTCGGCGCCAGTCGCCAGATCGGTGACGTAGATGTTGTTGTTCCTCACGAACGCGGCGTGCTTTCCGTCGGGCGACAGCTTGGCGAACATGACAAGCGTGTCCACGCGCGTGACGGGGATCAGCCGGCGCGTCGCGACGTCGAACACGTGAAAGCGGCCCCGGGAGTTGGCGCGCCATACGCGCTCCGAGCCGTGAAAGATCAGCGCGCGCTGACGGTCGGTGGACCAGGTGAGGTCCTCGATGTCGAGGCGCTTGCCAGTCTCGTCCGTGAAGGCGGACGCATCCACCAGCAGCGTCCTTTGCCCGGTACCGATGTCCACGGTGAAAAAGCTTCCGTCGCGCACATCCACATAGTTGGCCTCGTTTCCGAGCCAGTGAATCGTCGGCGAAGGCTCCGCGCGAAACTCGGCGGAGTTGAAGATCCGGTCAACGGTGAGCTGGGGAGCCGTCTGCGCGGATGCAGCCGGCGCAAAGGCTGATAGGCAGACGATCGATAGCTTTAGAACGCGACGCATGTGGTGCCTGCTGTTGGAGTGTTGGTATGAATAGTAGAGGGCCGAGCGCTCAGGTAGCCTGGGCCTGCATCTGATACCTGATACCTGATACCTGATACCTGATACTTGATGCCTGATACCCGACCAGCTTATCGCCTCGCCCGCCCCAGCAACCCGTCCGCGGGCTCGAACCTGCCGGGAAAGCGGGAGTCGAGGTCTTCGAGCTGGCCGGCGAGAACGGCCGGGCCGATCGAGTCGATGTACCGGAACGGGCCGCCGCGGAACGGCGGAAACCCGATCCCGAACACGGCGCCGACGTCGCCGTCCCGCTCCGACCTGATGATTCCATCCTCGAGGCAGCGCATCGCTTCGTTCAGCATCGCGAAGACGCACCGCTGCTGGATCTCGATCGCGGGAATCTCGGCTCGCTCCGCACCAGCGCCGGCGACGGCGTATACCTCCGGATCGACGCCTCCCTTTTTACCGCTCTCGTCGTACAGGTAAAAACCCTTCTTTGCCTTGCGGCCGTAGCGGCCCGCGGCGACGAGCCGGTCGATCGCGGCGGCTGGCGCGAATCGCTCTCCGAACGCATCGTGCATCACGCTCGCGGCCTTGGCGCCGACATCCATCCCGACCTCGTCGAGCAGCGTGATGGGGCCGACCGGGAATCCGAACGCCACCATCGCGTCGTCGATTGCTTCGACTGACGCGCCCTGCTCCAGCAGCCGGCCCGCTTCGTTGATGTACGGAAACAGAATCCGGTTGACGTAAAAGCCGGGCCCGTCGTTGACGACGATGACTGTCTTTCCCAGCTGCTTGCCGTAGGCGACCGCAGTGGCGACCGCCTCGGGGCTCGTTCCCGGAGTCGTGATCACCTCGATCAGCGGCATCTTGTGCACGGGCGAGAAGAAATGCATTCCGAGAACGCGCTCCGGCCGCGCCGCGGCCTCGGCGATCTTCGCGATGGGAATCGTGCTGGTGTTTGTCGCGAACACGGCATCGGCGCGAATCTCCGGCTCAACCTCGCGCAGCACCTGGTGCTTGGTCGCGAGATCCTCGAACACCGCCTCGATCACGATATCCACATTGCCGAACCCGCTGTAGTCCACGGCACCGCCGAGCAGCGACATCGTATCGTCGAGCTGCGTGCGCGTGATCTGCCGCTTGGTCAGCCGCTCCTTCAGCACCGCCCGGACCGCCGCGAATCCCTTGGCGACCCGCGCGTGGTCGGCGTCCTTCATGCGCACCACCGTCCCCTGCTGGACCGCGACCGAAGCGATCCCCGACCCCATGAATCCCGCGCCGAGGATGCCGAGCTTGGCGACGCGGCGCGGCTCGACGGAAACGTCCACGCCGCTGTCTTTCTTGAGCGCGGTCGTCGCGAAGAAGAGATAGATCAGCTGCCGCGATACGTCGGTCACAGCCATCTCGCCGAACAAGCGCGATTCCTCACGGAAGCCGTGCGCGCGGCGTCCGTTGAGCCCCGCGGCCACCGCATCCAGCGCGGCCACCGCCGCGGGGTAATGCCCCTTCGTCTTCTTGAGCGTTTCTTCGCGCGCCTTCCGCAGCACTACTCCACGCCCGAGCGGATTTCCGTCGAGCAGCGTGTCCACAAAGCTGCGCTCCTTCCGAAGCTGCGGGCGCTTGCCGTTCCCGAGCTCCCTGGCGCGCTGCACAGCGATCTGCCTGAGGATCGCGGGATGCACCAGCTCTTCGACCAGGCCCATCTGATAAGCCTTCTTCGCGCGGACGTTTTTGCTCGTGAGGATCATGTCGAGCGCCGCGCGGAGCCCGATCTTGCGCGGCAGTCGCTGGGTGCCGCCCGCGCCCGGAATGATTCCGAGCTGGACTTCGGGCAGCGCGAACACCGTCTTGGGATGCTCGGTCGCGATCCTGTACGTGCATGCGAGCACGACCTCGAGGCCACCGCCGAGGCACGCGCCATGGATTGCCGCGACGAGCGGGATGCGGATCTTGGCGACGGTGTCAATGAGCATCTGCCCGTCCCGGCTGAGCCGCTCCGCCTGCGCGGCCGTCTCCAGCAACAGGAACTCCTCGATGTCCGCGCCGGCGATGAACACGTCCGGCTTGCCACTGATCAGCACGGCGCCGCGGACAGCCGTGTCGCGCTCGAGCCGGTCAGCGAGCGCGAGGAACTCGTCCCTCACGGCGCGGGTGACCTTGTTGATGGACTCGCCGGGAAGATTCAGGGTGATGACGGCGATTCCATCTTCCATCTCGGTGGTGAGCGCGTAAGGGCCGCGACTCTCGCTATTCTCGACCGTGCGCAGCATATCCATCACGCGCGCTCGACCACCATCGCGAATCCCATCCCGCCCGCGGCGCACACAGTCATGAGGCCGAACTGTCCGCCGCGCCGGCCGAGCTCGTTCAGGAGCGTGACGGTGATGCGCGAGCCGGTAGCGCCGAACGGGTGCCCGATCGCAATCGACCCGCCCATGACGTTGAGCTTGGCGCGATCCACTTCGCCGACGGGCTCGGAGAACCCCGCGCGTTTCGCCCACTCGCGCGACTCGAGTCCTCGGAGATTGGACAGCACCTGGGCGGCGAACGCTTCGTGCATCTCAACGAGATCCATGTCGCGCAGCGTCAGGCCGGCGCGCTTGAGCGCGACGGGAGCGGCGAGCACGGGGCCCTGCAGCAGCTGCTCGCCGGGATCGAGCGCGGCGTAAGCGTACGAGCGGATGAAGCCGAGCGGCGGATATCCGAGGGAGCGCGCCTTTTCCTCGCTCATGAGCAGCACGCATGCGCCTCCATCGGTCAGCGGCGACGCGTTGCCGGCTGTGACCGTGCCATACTTGCGGTCGAACACCGGCTTGAGCGCCGAGAGCTGCTCCATGCTCGTGTCGCTGCGGATGCCGTTGTCGGCGCTGGCGAAGCTGTCGTACTTCGGCGGCACATATACCGGCATGATCTCGGCGGCGAGCCGCCCGTCCGCCGTGCCCGCGGCGGCCATCCGGTGCGAGCGCAGCGCGAACTGATCCTGCTCCTCGCGGGTGATGCCGTTGATCTTCGCCATCTTCTCCGCTGACTGGCCCATCGTCTCGCCGGTGGAGGGCTCGGCGATGGCGGGCGCGATCGGAACGAGGTCGCGCGGGCGGATCTTCGCGACCGCGCCGGCGCGGGCGCCGATGGTCTTCGACTTTGATGCTTTGACGAGCGCGTCGGAAAAGCTCTGCTGGTGCAGCATCGGCACGTTCGAGAGCGTCTCCGCGCCGCCGGCGATCGCCACGTCCACGTGGCCGAGCACGATCTGGTCGGCGGCATCGGTGATGGCCTGGTTCGCGGACGCGCAGGCGCGGCTCACGCTGTACGCCTGTATCCCCTTCGGCAGCATCGGCATGAGCGCGATCTCGCGCGCGATGTTCGGCGCGAGGACGTTGGGTATGACAGTGCCGAAGACGATCGTCTGCACCTCGCGCGCGTCCAGCTCGGTGCGCTGAAGCAGCTCGGCCACGCACAGCTTGCCGAGCTCGATCGCGTTGAACGACTTGAGCGACGTTCCCGCCCTGGTGAACGGCGTTCTCACTCCGGCGACAATCGCTACGCGCCTGCCCGTTTCGCTGCCGAAGGTCGCCATGAAAGGAAGTTAGACCGGGGAGGTATATGTTTCTAGGATGTCGGCGCCGCTTCCGACGTCCGTTCACGTCTCGGCTCTGGCGCACCGCGCGCGCCTGTCCCGGGAATCGTTCGACGTCATAGTCATCGGGGGTGGCATAAACGGCTGCGGCGTGGCCCGCGATGCCGCCATGCGGGGGCTGAGCGTGGCGCTGATCGAGAAGGACGATTTCGGCGGCGGCACTTCCGGCCGCACCTCGCGTCTGGTTCACGGCGGGCTGCGATACCTCGAGCATGGCCGGATCGGGCTCGTAAGGGAGTCGAGGCGGGAGCGCGCGACGCTCATGCGGATCGCACCGCATCTCGTGCGGCCGCTGCAGTTTTCCTGGCCCGTCTATCGGGGCGCGCGTGTTTCGAGGCGCAAGCTCGGAGCTGGTCTCACGCTGTACGACTTGCTGTCGCTATCTGGTCCCGGAAGCTGGCACGAACGGTTGGGTCCCGCGGAAGTGGCGGCGCGCGAGCCGGCGCTCAGGCGCGAGGGCCTGTCGGGCGGTGGTGCTTACTTCGATTCAAGCGCCGACGACGCGCGGCTCACGCTCGCGAATGCTCTCAGCGCCGCGTACTGGGACGCGGCGGTCGCGAGCCACATGTGCGCGGAGCTGCTGCCGGGCGGGCCGCCGCATCGCGTCGCGCTGAGCGATCGAATCACGGGCGAAAGCTTCACGATCTGCGGGCGCACCGTCGTGAATGCGCTGGGTCCATGGTCTTGCTCCGGCCCTCACAGCAAGGGCTCCCACATCGCGGTTGATCGCGCGCTCGTGGGAAACCGCGACGCAATCGCTCTGCTGTCTCCGATCGACGGCCGCGTGATGTTCATTCTTCCGTCGGGAGCGCAGACGATCATCGGCACGACCGAGATTCCGACGTCGGTCTCCCCCGACGAAGTGCGCGCCTCTGAATCGGAGATAGACTACCTTCTGACGTCGGCGAACTCCTACCTCGCCGACGCCCGGCTGTCCCGCGCCGACGTCATCAGCGCCTGGGCCGGCCTTCGCCCTCTCGCGCTTGCGACGAGCGATCCCTCTTCCGCCTCACGTGAGCACCTGATGAGCCGTGACTCACACGGCGCGATTACCATAAGCGGCGGCAAGCTTACTACTTATCGTGCCGTCGCCGAAGAAGCCGTCGATCTCGTGCAGGTCACACTCGGAATGCGGGTCACCCGCTGTCGCACGGCCCTCGAGGCTTTGCCTGGCGCCGATCGCGGAACAGTGGTCGCGGAAATGATCCGCAACGAGCCCTCTCTCGGCGCTTCACTAACGGACGCAACGGACGTCCGTCCGGCAGACCTCCTGTATTCGGTGCGGCATGAACACGCCCTCACCCTGAGCGACCTCCTCATCCGCCGCACTCTCTCCGCCTTTAGCGCTCGCGACCACGCCATGTCTCTCGCCGCTCCGGCCGCCGAGGTGGTAGCGCCACTGTTGGGGTGGACCGCGGAAATGCAGGCGTCGGCTGTTGCGAACTACGCTCGGGATGTGGAGCGGACCTTCACGATTGATCCCGACTAAGCCGGTGCCGTTGCCGGCTCGGGGGTGGCCGTGGCCTCCGGAGCACCGTCTTAGCGAGCGAAGCGAGCGTAGGTGCGTAGGAGGCCACGGCCACCCCCGAGCCCCGTCGGGAAACGATCTCTAGACGGATGTCGAGTCGTGAATCGTCTTGAGGTCCACGATCTTGAGTCGACGCACCCCTGCCGGCAACTTCAAGACTGCAACCTCGCCAAGGGCTTTACCTACAACCGCCAGCCCGATCGGCGACGACATCGTGACGTGTCCCTCCTGGAACTCGACCGCGTCTCCGAACACCAGGCGGTACGTCTCGCGGTCGCCGGACTTCTCGTCCTTGACCGTTACCTCGGAGCCGAGGCCCACGCGATCGGTAGGGATCTGGGCGACGTCGATCTGGGACAGCTTGCTGAGCCGCTGCCGCAGCTGTCCGAGCCGCGCCTGGACGAACTGCTGCCGCTCGAGCGCGGCCTTGTACTCGCTGTTCTCGCGGAGATCGCCGTGCTCCACGGCACGCTTGATCTCCTGCGGAAGCGTGATGCTCAGCTCGCGCTGCAGTCGCTCGACTTCCTCGCCGAGCTTGGCTTTTAGCTCTTCGATCATTGCCTGAAGCTACTTCTTGGCGTTGAAAGCAGTAATCACCGCCTGCGCGGCCTCGCCAGGATCGTCGGTGAGGAAGAGCAGGTCGAGATCGCCGGGCGCGATTTTTTTCTCGACGAGCACTCGTGTGTTCAGCCAACGCAGGAGCCCGGCCCAGTAGCGCCGGCCCATGAGAATCACCGGGAACTGGTAAATCTTGCCCGTCTGGATCAGAGTCACGGCCTCGAACAGCTCGTCGAGCGTGCCGAACCCGCCCGGGAAGATGATGAACGCGGACGAGTACTTGATGAACATTGTCTTGCGGACGAAGAAGTACCGGAAGTTCACAAGCGTATCCACGTACGGATTGGCGCCCTGCTCGAAGGGAAGCTCGATGTTGCAGCCGATGGACGGCCCGCCGCCAAGCCTCGCGCCCTTGTTCGCGGCTTCCATGATCCCCGGGCCAGCGCCCGTGATGATGGAGAATCCCGCCTCGGCCAGGAGCCGCGAAGTTTCCACGGCCATCTCGTACTGCGGATCCTCCGGTCCTACGCGGGCCGACCCGAACACGGCGACACCCTTCTCTGTTTTCGCGAGCACGTCGAAGCCTTCGATGAACTCGCTCATGATGCGGAGCACGCGCCACGGGTCGCTGCGGATGAAGTCCGCTTCGACGTGCGCATGCTGCAGCAGCTTCTCGTCTTCGGTAACGACGACGTGGTCGCGGATCGCCTCGTCGATGACGCGGGTAGCGCCGGCCTGCCGCGCATCGCGTTTCTGGGAGGGCGGCGTGCGTCCGGCCTTGCGATGCCCGACCTCGGTGCGCTCTTTGAGCCCCGCCAGAGAGGACTCCTCGGCCGAGGCCAGCATCTCCGGGTTCATCGGCTTGCCGGTCGTCGTGCGCGCGCCCTTCTTCCGTCGGGCGGACGGCTTGGGGGAACGGGCCTTAGGCTTTGCGGTATCTTTTCGTTTCTTATTCATCTCGTTGCACGCGGAAGTCGTCGCCGGAATCTATTGCCGATAATAATCCTCGTCGCCGACGGCGTCCGTACCGACACCCTCCGGAGCGCGATCGACTCGGGAGCCCTGCCCGCGATGGCCCGGATGCGGGACGAGGGCGGCCTGCACGAGCTGACGTCGGTTTTCCCCTCGGTCACGGGTCCGGCGTACACTCCCTTCCTGATGGGGAAGCACCCGGGATCGGTAGGAATGCCGGGGCTGCGCTGGTACGACCGGACGCGCAAGGACTGTGCTGGGCCCGGCCATTCGCGCAGCTACGTCGGAATCGACATGCGGCTCGTGGATGCCGACCTGGACCCGGACTCGAAGACCATGTTCGAGCTCGTTCCGAATTCGCTCGCCGCCATGAGCGTCATCACGCGCGGGCTGCATCCGTCGCGTTGCTTCACGCGCGGTCCCGCCTTCGCGGCGCGCACGGCGTGGACGCATTTTCGCGGCGACGTCGACGGCTGGCTGGAGATCGACCGGCACGTCTCGCGGCAGCTGGTGCGAAAGATCCGGGAGCTGTCCCCGGATTTCGTGTTCGCCGCGTTCACCGGCGTGGACAAGGTCTCCCATGCACGCGGCCACGCCTCCAGCGGTGTGACCGAGGCGCTACGCATCGTGGACGAGACCGCCGCGAGCATTCGACTCGAGCTCGAGCGGTCGGGCGCCTGGGATGCGACGCACCTGTGGATCGTGAGCGATCACGGGCACACTCCGATCGACGCGCATGAGGACATTGTCGCCGTGCTCGCGCAGCTCGGTCATCGCCCGCTCGCGCATCCGTGGGTCTTCACCCGGAATGCGCGCACCGCGGTGATGGTCAGCGGCAATGCAATGGCGCACCTGTATCTGGATCTCGAGAGCAGGCGCCGGCGCTGGTGGCCCTCGCTGGCTTCCGCGTGGAGCGGGCTCGTCACCAGCCTGCTCGGCCGGGATTCGATCGACCTGGTCCTGTTGCCGTTCGGCGAGACGCGGTGTGAGATCCGGTCGAGAGCCGCCGGCTCGGCGATGCTGGAGTGGACCGCCGACAGCTACACCTATCGGCCAGGGACCGGCGACCCGCTCGGCCTCGGGGAGCAGATCGGGATCAGCGCCGACGAATCCCACGCGCTCACGCTCGGGCGCGAGTACCCTGATGCGCTGGTACAGATCGCGTCGCTCGCGAGCTCGCCGCGCTCGGGCGACATCATCCTGTCGGCCGCGCGCGACTGGGACCTCCGCGCGGGCTTCGAGCCCATTCCGCACGTGTCGTCGCATGGCGCGTTGCACCGCGATCACATGCTGGTTCCTTTGCTCTCGAACAAGGCGTTCGCCTCGCCGCCGCTGAGAACTGTCGATCTCATGCCGATCGCGCTTGAGGAGCTGCGCGCGGGAACTGCAGCGAAGGTGATGCGTCAGTCCGAATAGTCGAGCTCCACAAAGGAAACCCCGGCTGCGCCGGCGGCGATCCGCAGCCGCGCCACGCTGGGCGGCAGGTCGAAGCGGCGCTGGCCCGCGGCCCCGGGATTGACGACGATTCTTCCCTCCCACTCGAGCAGCAGCTGCTTGTGCGTGTGACCGTACACGACGATGTCCTGCGAATACCGCGCGAGCAGACGCTCCGGCGTCGGGCGGCCGACCTCGTGCCCATGACTCACGTGAATGCTGAGCCCGCCGATCTCCCGGATGATCTCGGCTTCCAGGTAGGGCGCCGGCGCGTCGGTATTGCCGTGGACGGCGAAGGTCGGAGCGATTGTCTGGAGCTCCTGCAATATCTCCTCGCCCCCTACGTCGCCCGCGTGCAGGATCAGGTCGACTCCGGTTAGCGCGTCGTGCACGTCGGGGCGCAGGAGGCCGTGCGTATCCGAGATTAGACCGATCAGATGTTCGGTGGCCATTTCACTTAAGTTCAGGCATGCAGTGGTTGCGTCTTACCGGCGTTCTGGCCGCGCGGTCGATCCGAAAGCCACGGCTCGCCGTCGCGCTCGCGAGAGTTGCGTGGCGGTTTCGCCGGCGGGGATGGCATAAGCGATTCCCGTTCCTCCCCGTACCGGATCGGACGTATCTGCGGTGGAGGATGCACACGGCGTACGGCGA
>DATLBG010000161.1:0-16379 GCA_035527035.1 Gemmatimonadaceae bacterium
GGCGGCCACGCGCTGCACGTCGGCCGGCGTCACCTTCTCGATCCGGTCACGGTGCAGGAAGAACAGCCGCCAGTCGCCCATCGCCGCCCACTCGGTGAGCTCGTATCCGACTCGCTCGGAGTTGTTCAATAGCAGCTCTGAATTTCTCAGCAGATCGGTCTTCGCGCGGGCCACCTCTTCCGGCGTTATCGGGGTCGAAGCCAGGTTGTCCAGCACGCCCGTCAGAACCGTGCGCGCCGTGTCGATTCCCTGATCGGTGCGGAGCTGCGCGTAGCTGAACAGCAATCCAGGCTCTCTGAACTGAAACGCGAACGATCCAATTTCCGCGGCCAGCTTCGCATCCACCAGCGCCTTGTACAGCCGACCCGAGGGGTTGTCGCCGAGCACGGAGCTCAGCACTTCAACCGCAGCGAAATCAGGGTGCGATCCGGCGGGCACGTGGTACGCGGCCAGCAGCAGCTGCAGATCACCGACTCTGCGCACCGTCACCTCGCGCTCGCCATCCTGCACGGGCTCCGCGGTGTACGTGGGGTACAGCAGATTGGCGTTCTGCAGCGAGCGGACCGGCTTCCGGATGGCGCCGAACTTCCGCTCGATCAGGCGAAGGGTCGTCGTGGGGTCGAATTTGCCGGCGACGACGAGGATCGCGTTGTCGGGCTGGTAGTACTTCCTATAGAAAGCCTGCAGACGCTCGATGGGAACGTTCTCGAGGTCCGCCCGGCTTCCGATCGTGGACCGTCCGTATCCATGCCAGATGTAGGCGGTGGACATCGTGCGCTCGAGCGTCGCGTTGAAGGGGCTGTTCTCGCCGCCCTCGAACTCGTTGCGGACGACGGTGAACTCGCTGTCGAGGTCCTTCTTCGCGATGAAGCTGTTGACCATGCGGTCGGCTTCGAGGTCCAGCGCCCAGTCCAGGTTCACGGCGGTTGCCGGAACCGTCTCAAAATAGTTGGTGCGATCGTACCACGTCGTGCCGTTCGGACGCGAGCCGTGCTCGGTGAGCTCCTGCGGGATGTTCGGATGGCGCGGCGTCCCCTTGAACACGAGGTGCTCGAGAAGGTGGGCCATTCCGGACTCGCCGTAGCCCTCGTGCCGGGAGCCGACGAGGTACGTGATGTTGACCGTGACCGTGGGCTTCGACTGGTCCGGGACAAGCAGGACCTTCAATCCATTCGAAAGCTCGTACTCCGAGATGCCTTCGACGGTGGTGACGAGTCTCGCCTGCGCGGGCGCTTGCGGTCGTGCCGCGGCGGGACGGGTCTGCGCCTCTGTTTCGAGCGGCAGGATGGCGAAGAGAGAGAGGGCGAGCGAGGTAGTGACCGCGCGCCGGGCGAGCTGCGAGAACCGATGCATGTGGTGTGGCTCCGAAAGGGTCATGACTACAGATGTGTAAAGCTACTTGGGCGTTGCAGCGACCGCATAAGGCGGGGCAAGGGCCCGGAGCACCGGGATGGCCAAGCGTCGGAAACATCACACATCTGGCTTGTATCTTGCCCCGCCCCCCTCTGCAGGGGCGCACCCTACTAATGACAAATAATTCGCTTCCCCACGTTCTCGTCGTGGACGATAATCACGACAACGCGAACATCATTCGCGACTATCTAAAGGCACGCGGCTACCCCATAACCGTTGCCTACGGTGGCGAGGAGGCGCTCGAGATATTCGAGCGCGAGCGCCCCTCCATAGTTCTGCTCGACGTGATGATGCCCGGTCGCGACGGCTGGGAGGTCTGTCGGGAGATGAAGCAGAACCCCGACGTCGCCCACCCCGTCCGCGTCATCATGGTCACCGCGCTGCACGACTGGACGAACAAGCGGCAGGCGATTCAGACGGGCGCCGACGACTTCGTCGAGAAGCCCTTCGAGCTTGCGAAGCTGGTCGAGACCGTGGACCGTAACGCGCGGATGCTGTCGCCTGGACGGTAGGGTGGAGCACGACCACCTCCTCTACGACGGCGTAACCGGCCTGCCGACTCTGCAGGCGGCCGTCGAGAGCATGCGCCGGGTCATAGTCGAGCGTGGCGAGCTGCTGATACTGTATTTCAACTTCAGCCGTTACTCCAAGATCGAGGAGATCTACGGTTGGGAGAAGTTCGACGCGGTGCTGGCAACCACGGCGGCCGCGATGCGCGCTTATCTGCACGACAGTCCGCTCAGGTCCTCGCGCGTGATGGTGCGCTACACGAACGACGACGACTTCGTGTTCTTCCACATCCCGGAACCGGGTTTCGAGGCGGCCAACGACCAGCAAATAACCGAGATAATCAGTGGTCTCCAGAAGCACGTCTCGGAGCGGATCGAGGCAGCGCACGGCGAGGACATCGCGTCGCTGTTCGACATCTACGCCGGGCGGTCGCACGTGATGGTGAACCCGAAGTTCAGGCTGGAGCGGCAGATATACCGCGGCGTGCGGCAGGCCGTCCTGGCTTCGCAAAGCGTCGAGGCGCGCGAGACCGTCAAGAAGCTCGAGGACCTCCGCGAGAGCATCCGCACGCGGGGCGTGTACGTGGACTATCACCCGATCGTCGTCGCCGAGACGGGGGCCATCTTCGGCTACGAAGCGCTCGCGCGCGGAGTCATGCGCAGCATGCGCAGCCCCGAGGTGATGTTCGAGGTCGCGGCGCGCGGTGATCTCCTGTGGGAGCTTAGCCGCATCTGCCGCTCCCGCGCCATCGAGGGGATGCAGCACCGCTTCGACCAGGGCGAGCTGCTCTTTCTCAACGTGGATCCGGGCGATTTCGCCGATCCTACCTTCAGTCCAGAGCAGCTCGACGCTCCGGATCCCAAGCGCGTCGTGATCGAGATTACCGAGCGCACGGCCATCAAGGATTATCCGAAATTCCGCAACCGGCTGCAGGCTTTCCGCGACGCCGGGTACAGGTTCGCGGTAGACGACGCGGGGAGCGGCTACGCAGGGCTGGGCTCGATCGCGAACCTGGAGCCCGACTTCATCAAGCTCGACATATCGCTCATCACCTGCATCGACTCGAATTTCATCAAGCAGAACCTCGTCGAGACGATGATCCGGTTCGCCAACGATCAGGGGGCGCAGGTGATCGCCGAAGGGGTCGAGCGGGCCGAGGAGCTTGCGATCCTGAAGGAGCTCGGCGTGCATCTGGTTCAGGGCTTCTTCCTGCATCCGGCCGGGAACTCCACGCACACACCGGAGCACCTGCCGCTTCCCGGCCCGATGTCATCCGGTCAGGCCGCGCCGAAGGGACCCGACATGAGGGCCATGAGGAGCGCGTAGGTCCGTCGCGAGGCCCCCGACTCCGCATTGACGACCGCGAGCGCTCTGGCGCCCGCGATTTTTCTTTCGGGCCCGGCCAGCCATGCAGTGATCGCGCGCTCGAGCGAGGCCGCGCTGTCGATTGCCGCCGCTCCCCCGGCGGCGACCAGGAGGTCGGCGTCACGCCGCCGCGCGTGGCGCGAGCCGTATATGACCGGCACGCCGTACGCGGCCGGCTCGATGACGGAGTGGAGACCGGCGGCGTGCAGCCCTCCGCCGACGTACGCCACGTCGGCCACCGCGTACACGTCTCCCAGCACACCGTAGCGGTCGATCACCACCACGTCCGCCCGCTCCGCGCCGGGCTCGCCCAAACGCGCGACGGACCGCGATGCTCCGGCCCAAGCCGTGATCTCGCCGAGGTGCCGGTCCGAAAGATCGTGCGGGGCTATGACCAGGCGTGCGTGCGGATCCCGAGCTCTGATGCGCTCCCAGGCGGGGAAGAGCACGCGGTGATCGCTCGGCCAGGTGGATCCCGCGACGAGCGTGAAGCGCGAGGATGCGAGCCGCTCGACGAGGCTCGGGCGCGCGGCCCGCGCGCGGGCGAGGACCTGGTCAAAGCTCGTGTCGCCGGTGACGTCGATGCGGGCGCGCGGGATTCCGGCCGCCGCGAAGCTGTCAGCATCGGACGGAGACGCGGCGCCTATCGCGTCCAGCGCGAGGTATGCGTCGCGCGTGAACCCGGCGCCCAGTCCGGTAAGCCGGCGCGAGTGTGCCGGCAGTGTGGCGCTGATCAGCGCCACCGGGACGCCGCGCAGCTTCGCGCGCTCCACCAGTACGGGCCAGACGTCGAGCTTGCTGAAGGCGAGGAGTGTGGGCCGCAGCGCGTCGAGCGCCGCGTCCATGTCCCGCGCATTGTCGAACGGGAGAAAATCCTCGTAGTCCGCGTCCATCTTGCCCGCCAGCTGTCGTCCGCTCGGAGAGAAGAACGTGTACACGATCTGCACGTCGGGGCGCTCGGCGCGCAGCAGCGACAGCACAGGCTTCGCCTGCAAGCCCTCGCCGACGGAGGCCGCATGCACCCATACCAGCGGGCGGGAGCGATCGCGTGCGCGTCGCGCCCAATCGGCGTAGCGCTCCGTGAGCCCGCGGCGCGCGCGCAGCGCGATCGATGCGCGGGATCCATCCGGCGGCGCGAGCAGAGGCGCCACGCGGCTCAACTGTCCCGCGGCACCGTAGAGCAGCCGCGCCGCGCGATTCATCGCGCTATGGCTGGGCAGCCAGCGCCGCGTCGATGACGCGGCGGAATTCCTCGATCGGCGCTGCGCCGCGAATCAGCTGCCCGGCGATGATGAATGTCGGAGTCGAGCCCACTCCCGCGCTGATGGCGCGCTCCCGGTCGGCGATGATCAGCGGATCCATCGCGCCGGACGCTATGCAGCGCTTCCATTCGTCTATGCGAACTCCCGCGGTTCGCGCTATCGACTCGAACAAGGGCGACGCGTCGCCGGCTGCCGACCACCGCTCCTGCGCCGCGAAGATTCCGTCGTGCACGGGCCAGAACCGGCCCTGGACCCCCGCGCACATGGCGGCGCGCGCCGCCGGCATCGCGTGCGTGTGCTGCTCGAGCGGGAAATTCACGAATGCGATCTTCGCCTTGCCGGTCCTGACGTATTCGGCGCGAAGCGCTTCGTGGGTGTTCGCCTGCCAGTCGGCGCAGTACGGGCACTGGAAGTCGCTGGCGTCGATGATCCATATCGGCGCCGCGGAATCTCCCTCGATCCGGCCGCGGTCGGCCAGCGTCCGCAGTGTGTCGTCGTGCGTCACCGGTTTCGGGGACGCCGCGGCGGGTGTGCGCTGCGGCTCGGGTGGGCGGCCACACGCGGCGCTCAGTGCGGCGAAACCAACGAATGCCAGCGTGAGTCGTTTCATCTCGGGGTGAACGTTAAGTTCCGGCAGGACCAAGAGCCAATAGCCAATAGCCAAGAGTTTCTTTCTTGATTGCACTTTTCGCGTTGCTCCTCCAGGGCGTCCAGATACCGGCGCCCGCCGGACTCGTCAACGATTTCGCCAACGTCATCCCCGCGGCCACCGAAGCGAGGATCACGCGGATCGCGGAGGACGTGCGCACGAAGTCACGCGGCGAGATCGCGGTGGTCACCCTGCCCAGCACCGGCGACCGAGACGTCACCGAGATCGGGCTGCGGATCGGCCGCGAGTGGCGCGTGGGGAAGATCGGCGATCCGGGCGACCCGACGCGCAATGCGGGCGTCGTGGTGCTCATCATTCCGAAGGAGTCCGCCTCCGACGGGCGGGGACGCTGCCGGATCGAGACCGGCACGGGATCGGAAGGGTTCATCACCGACGCGACCGCCGGCGACATCTGTCGCGCGGCGACGCCCATGTTCGCGGCCGGAGACTACGGAGCGGCCATCGAGGCGGTGACGTTCGCCGTGGCGCAGCGGTTCGCGTCGGAGTTCCGGTTCGCCATCGACACGGCGCTCGCGGCTCCGGTGGCCGCCAGGCGTAGCGCGCGGCGCGACGAACCGTTTCCGATCGGCAACATCATCTTCATGCTAGCGCTGATCATGCTGATCAGTCGCATGAGCAGGCGCGGCGGCAGAGGGCGTCGAGGTCGGGGAGGCGGGTGGCTGCCCGTTCCCATCTTCATCCCCACGGGCCGCGGAGGATGGGGCGGCGGTGGTGGCTTCGGCGGCGGTGGCGGCTTCGGCGGGTTCGGGGGCGGCGGGGGATTCGGCGGTGGCGGCGGCGGATCGAGCTGGTAAACGTGATCGGTAACCCTAAATGACTTTAGATCAGCTGGTGACGCAGCTCCGCGCGGCCTACGGGCCGGCGCTTCGCGCGATCGTGCTGTATGGCTCGACTGTCGCGGGCGAGCACATTGCAAAGCGGTCGGATTCCAACGTTCTCGTCGTTGTGGACGAGCTGCCGCTGGAGACTTTGCGCGCCGCCGCGGCGGTGACCAAGGCGTGGATCTCCGGCGGGAATTCCCCTCCGATGATCTTCACCGAGAGGGAATGGCGGTCCTCTGCCGACATCTTCCCGATGGAGTATTCGGACATTCTCGAGCGCAACCGCGTGCTTTTCGGGGAAGATGTGTTCGCCGGAATCACCGTCTCGCGCGAGCACCTTCGCCTGCAGATCGAGCAGGAAGCGATGGGGAAGCTGCTCCACCTCCGGCAGTCGGTCTTCGGCGCGAGCGCGGACACCCGCGCGCAGCTCGAGATCCTGGAAAGGAGCCTGAGCAAGCTCATGATCCTGTTCCGTGGCGTAGTGCGCCTGCACGGGGATATGCCGCCGACGGATTACGAAGCCTTGAGCGTGATGGTGGCGGAGCGGTCGGGGTTCGACCCGGAGGCGCTGGTGCGCGTGGTCCATCACGTGCGCGGTCAGGCTAAGATTCGGGCGGGCGAGGTTCCCAGGGCGCTGGGGGATTACCTCAGCGCGATCGAGCATCTGGTGCATCACCTTGACCGATTCGCGCGTGTCTCGTAGAACGGCGCTGCGCAGTACGCAGCGCGCAGCGTAGTTCCACTCAAACTCTTTACATCGGAACTGAACATGAGTCGCTCAACCAAGCTCGCCCTACTCGCTCTCATCCCGCTCGCGCTTTCCGGCTGCGGGTACAACAACATCCAGCGCTACGACGAGCAGGCCGCGCAGGCCAAGCAGCAGATCGACGTCCAGCTCCAGCGCCGGGCCGACCTGGTGCCAAACCTGGTCGCCACAGTGAAGGGTTACGCCAAGCAGGAAGAAACGATCTTCATCGAAGTGGCCCGCGCGCGGTCAGGGCTCGTCAGCGCGATCCAGTCCGGCGACCCGAGTGAAGCGGCTGCCGCGAACGCGCAGCTCACGGGCGCTCTCAGCAGACTGCTCGTTACGGTCGAGGCGTACCCGCAGCTTAAGTCCGACCAGAACTTCCTGCGCCTGCAGGACGAGCTGTCCGGCACCGAGAACCGAATCGCGACGGCGCGGACGGACTACAACGCCGCGGTGAGCGCGTACAATACGTACATCCGGACGCTCCCTCAGAAGCTCACGGCGATGGTCACGGGCGCGAAGCCGCGGGAGTACTTCGACGCGCCGCAGGGAACCGCCGCTCCCCCGCAAGTGGACTTCAGCCGCCCCTAGGGCCGGGCCCTCCACGTTGGCCGGAAGGGCGTTTCATGCTGCCCCTTGTGCAATGCCTGGTTTGCTCCGAATAATTGGACGTGGGTGACTTCAGTCGGACGGGGGAAAAGGCACTTTTCGCGAGAGTGCTTCCTTGCGGTCACGCAGCGCCCCGGGCAAGTAGCCGGGAAACCATTCCGCCGGCCGCACGCGACGGCCGGTGCGAAGCAGAGGGAGGAGATATGAAAGGGTACCGCTTGTTCTTGCTGGCTGTCGCGCTGCTTGCACCCGGCTTGGCCGCGGGGCAGGGCGCGACCATCACCGGCGTGGTTCGTACGGACGCCGGCGCCGCGCTCCCCGCGGTAACCGTGCTGATCGAAGGAACCTCGATCGGCGCGCAGACCCGCGACGACGGCACATACACTATCACCGTACCGTCGGCGTCAGTTAACGGACAAGCCGCGACGTTGGTCGCCCGGCGAATCGGGTATCGCCAAGGGTCGGCGAGGATAACGCTCGCCTCCGGGACGATCCAACAGGACTTCACGCTGGTTTCCACTGCCGCTCAGCTGTCCGAAGTCGTGGTGACCGCCCTGGGAGTGGAAAGGGTGAGGAGCACGCTCGGGACCGCGCAGCAGCAGCTTTCGGCTACCGAGGTGAACGAGACCCGCGCTCAGAACGTGATGCAGCAGATCCAGGGTAAGGTGTCCGGGGTGCAGATCACATCCCCGGGAACCCAGGGCGGCTCCACCAACGTCGTGATTCGCGGGCAAAACTCGATCACGGGGAACAACCAGCCGCTGTTCATCGTCGACGGCGTGGCGGTATCCAACGCCAACCGGGGCGGCGCCCCCTTCGTGGGCTCCAACACGACCTTCGATTTCGGCAACGCGCTGAATGATCTGAATCCAGACGATATCGCGTCGCTGAGCGTCCTAAAGGGCCCTAACGCCGCGGCCATTTACGGATCCCGTGCGGCGAACGGGGTCATTCTCATCACGACGCGCAAGGGCGGTAATACCGGCGGCCGGATGCGCACGGAAATCAATACCAACCTGACCTTCGAGCGGCCTGCCATTCTCCCCAGTTTCCAGAACCGCTATGGCCAGGGACTGCAGGGCGAGTTCGAGTGGCTCGACGGCAACTATGGTGGCACGAACGACGGCGTTGACGAAAGTTGGGGACCGAAGATGGACGGCCGCCTGATCTGTCAGTTCGACAGCCCGGGCGCCGGTACGGCCAACTGCACGCCTACCCCCTGGGTACCCCAGCCTGACAACGTCAAGGACTTCTTCCGTCAGGGCGTGACCATGTCCACTACGGTGGCTGTGAGCGGGGGAACGGAGCGCGCTTCCGGCCGCCTGTCGCTCGGCGCCGACAACATCAACGGCATTTTCCCGAATAACCTGTTCCAGAGGCGAACCGCGTCTCTTACCGGCGCGTTCCGCGTAAACCGGAAATTCAGCACCGAGGGCTCGGTGCAGTACATCCATAACGCCGGACGTAACCGCCCCGGCGTCGGCTACTCGGGCCGCAACCCGCTGCAGTCAATGTTCAATTGGTACGGTCGCCAGGTCAGCACGGAGTCTCTGAAGAACTACCGCAAGGGGGGACTCACTAACGGTGGACCGGCGAACCGCGAGTTCAACTGGAACTACAGCTATCACAACAATCCGTTCTGGATCATGGAGGAGAACCCGCAGCTCGATGATCGTGATCGACTGATCGGGTCGGTCGCGGTCAAGTACGATTTCGCAGAGGGCATGAACGCCACGCTGCGCACGGGTTCCGACATCTATCGACTCGGAATTCAACAGCTGTTCGCGCCGGGCTCGGAGCAGTTCATCAACCTGGCATACAACGGCGGCTTTCGGTTTGTCCAGGATTACCGGAACGACAACAACACGGACCTGACGCTTACGGGTAGCCGGAAGCTGTCCAACTGGCTGCACCTGAACGCGGTCGCCGGCGGCAACGTGCGTCGGGAGTACTTCAACGGGAACAGCCAGCAGACGACCGGATTGACCGTGCCGCGGGTGTACAACCCGTCCAACGCGGCCGTCACGCCGGCCATCGATCAGCAAATTGTCCGCAGGCAGGTACAGGGTCTGTACGGATCGGCTGCCTTCACGATCAACGACTGGTGGACCATTGAAGGAACAGCGCGAAACGACTGGTCCTCGACCCTCCCCGAGGACGCCAACTCTTATTTCTATCCATCCCTGAACACATCGTTCGTCGTTACCGATGCGGTTCCGGGACTGCGCAGCCGCGCCCTGAGCTCGCTCAAGCTTCGCGCCGCCACGGCGCGCGTGGGCAGCGACGCGCCGGTGTACTCGCTGGTACCGGTGTTCCTGGGCGAGTCGCAGCGTTTCGGGACCCAACCGCAATACCGGCTCGACACCCGGCTCGCCAACGCCGAGTTGAAGCCGGAGATCACCCGGTCGGACGAAATCGGAGCCGAGCTCTCGATGTTCAACGATCGAGTCCTGCTCGACGCCAGCGCTTATAGAAAGGGCACGCGTAACCAGATCTTCGACGTGGAGATTTCAGGCGCGACCGGCTTCGACCGCAAGTGGGTTAACGCCGGCGAGATCAGCAACAAGGGGATCGAGGCGCTGGTGACGGTGAACCTGGTGCGGTCGCCCAGGTTCGGCTGGAACACGACCTTCAACTATGCGCGCAATCGCAGCCGCGTCGTTGACCTCGCGCCCGACGTCGAGACAATCGTCCTTGGAAGAGGCGGCTTCGGCGACGTAATCGTGGAGGCGCGGAAGGGCGAGCCCTACGGCGCGATCCGCGGATACAAGTACCAGCGCGACGATAACGGCAACATCCTGGTCGAGGACGGGTATCCCCTCAGGGAATCCAGCCTCTCTGTGCTCGGCAACATCCAGCCAAACTGGACCGGCGGCTGGGCGAATCAGTTCAAACTCGGCAGCATCAGCCTTAACACTCTCCTCGACGTCAAGCGTGGCGGCAACCTTTACAGCGTCACGCAGATGTTCGGGGAGTACGCGGGCGTTCTGGAGGGCAGCCTGCTAGGCCGGGAAGATGATTGGGACAAGCCCGGCGTGCTGGTCGAGGGCATCGACGTTGCGACCGGCCAGACGAACACGAAGCGGATAAGCTCGGAAGAGTATTTTCACGGGTTGTTCGCGTACACCGAGCGGTACGTGTACGACGCCAGCTATGTGAAGCTTCGGGAAGTGAGATTGTCCTACAACCTGCCAGAGACCTGGGCAAGCGCGTTCCTTCGCGCGCGCGAAGCGACCATCTCGCTTACCGGTCGGAATCTCATGATGTGGAAGAACGTGCCAAACATCGACCCCGAATTCGCGTACAGCAGCAGGAACGATCAGGGCATCGAAGTCAACATGTCACCGAACCCGCGCAGCATCGGGTTCAACCTCCGGATCGTTCCATGATGCACTCTATTGGAGACAAGACGACAATGGGATACATGAACTTTGCGTCGGGGCTCAGAGGCTCGCGTCTCGCCCTTGGCGCTGTGCTCGCCCTCGGCCTCTCGGCTTGTAACGCCGACAAGCTGACGCGCGTCAACGAAGATCCGAACAACCCGACCTCGGCCCCGCCGCAGGCCGTGTTCACCTATGCCACGCGCGTTGCGATGCAGCGCTGGTTTGGCAGCAATCCTACGAACATGCGGGGCCCGGTGCTTACCGCGCAGCACCTCGCGCAAGTTCAGTATCCGGACGAGGATCAGTATCTCCGGCTCAGCGGGGAGGTCACGGACGGCAGCTTCATCTTCACGTACGCCCAGGAGCTGAAGAACTTCCAGGCGGTCATAGACGAGGGGAAGGCGGCGACCCAGCCGCTCCTCTGGGGTCCCGCGCAGGTCATGCGTAGCCTGCTGTTCGGGTACGTGACCGATGTGTGGGGTGACGTCCCGTATTCGGACGCGCTCAAGGGAGACGCCACGGAAGCGGTGCTCCTGCCCAAATACGACGCGCAGAAGGACATCTACACCGGGCTCTTCCGCGACCTCGGCGATGCGGTGACGGCGATCGCCGGCGCACCCGCCGGTTCTTCGACCCTCGGCGCCGCCGACCCGATCTTCAGCGGGAACAGCCTGAAATGGCAGCGATTCGCCAACTCGCTTCGCGCGCGTCATGCCATGCGGCTGGCCAACGTCGATCCGACGACGGCACGGGCGGAGCTCACCGCCGCCATGAGCGCCCCCGGCGGCCTCGTACAGGCCAACTCGGACAACGCGCAGATGAACTGGCCGGGTGACGGCATTTACGACAATCCCTGGGCAGTCAACAACCGCACGCGCGACGATCACCGAGTATCGGATCGTCTCATGAATCAAATGGTCCCGTTCAACGATCCGCGGGTGCCGGTGTATGCTCAGCCGACTCTGGCCGATCCGACCAGATACGCGGGCATGCCGAACGCGCTCACAGCCAGCGAAGCGGGAAACTATTCTCTCACCTCTTCGCGTCCCGGCCGGGTCTTCTACTCGACCAACAGATTCTGCGCGGGCTGCACGGGCCTTACGGGGGCCAGATTTCCGTCATTCGTCATGACGTACGCCGAGGTCTCGTTCATCCTGGCCGAGGCAGCCCAGCGCGGTTGGATCACCGGGAGTGCCGCGGCATACTATGAGCAGGGCATTCGCGCCTCGATGGCGCAGTGGGGAATCACGAACACCGCGGCGATCGACGCGTACCTCGCTACGGCCGCGATCGCGTACGCCGGGGGCACGCCCGGTCTGCGCCAGATAGCGCTGCAGAAGTGGATCGCATTGTATGGCGACGGCGTTCAGGCGTGGGCCGAATGGCGCCGGACGTGCGTTCCGGAAACGGTGAAGCCGGGACCCGCGGCGGTCATCAACACCGTTCCGCGCCGGTATGAGTATTCGAGCAGAGAAGTTTCAGTGAACGCGGCGAACGTGGAAGCCGCAATCGCCAGGCAGGGGCCGGACGAGTTCACGACCCGGATGTACTGGGACAAGAATCCGACTGCCGCTCCTACCTATCCTGGACCGAGCTGCGGCACGAGGTAACGGTCGAGGTTCCGGCACAACAAAAAGCCCTCCGCTTTCGGAGGGCTTTTTTTGTGCTGCCAGCCGGCGCCCCTTGGGCCCGGCCTTATTTCGCCCAAACGAGAATGAGCCCGCACAGTCGATTGCCGCGCTCCATGTACTGCGCGGGAACGCCGGCCGAAGAAGCGTAAAACTCGATCGCGCTGATTTCGTCGGGCCTGATTACCTCATCCAGTTCGGCGCCGGGAACGCGCTGGCCGTCGACCAGCACCATGGGCTGGCAGCCCCGGATACGTATGGTGTTTCCCACCACCGACGAAGCCCGGATCGTAATTCCCGGAACGGTCCGGAACAGGTCGCTGGTGTTCGCAGGCCCCAGCCGGCGGATCTCGCCCTGCTCCAGGAATCGGGCGAAAGCTGCGCGCTGTTGCCGGCGTTCATGGAACCCCTGAAGCTTGCCGCCGCCCGAGCGCGTAGTGACCTCGACTTCCTCCAGCTGGGACGGCACTTCCACGAGTACGATCTCCCGGGCGGCCGGATGTCCGCCGGGCCCGACGACCAGGTCCATCGTGTGGGCGGCATAACCGAGCCGTCTGAAGTGGAGAGTTACCGGTCCCGCGCTCGTCCTGCCAAAGGTGTATCGGCCGTCGCCGCCCGACACGACTGTGTGGACGATCGCGCCGTCGCGTATGAGGAGGACTTCGACCAGGCCGAGTGGTCGGCGCGAGCCGTCGAAGACGTGACCGCCGACCTCGTAAGCCGGTACGGCAGGCCCGGCCGACTGAGCGGAGGCCGGTTGACAGGTGATGGCTAGAGCGAACGCGCCCGACCATACAGATAATGCTTTCACCCCTCCCCCCGACAGAATCCCTATCTCATCGTTGCGCGGCGCGCTGATGCTGTCAAGAGGTCCGGGCTCCATGTCATGCCTTTGGACCCCGATTCGACGCGCACCGGTGCGGCATCTATGTTCTGGAGGCCGTTTCCGCGGTCACCGACCGGCCGTTTTCTCCCAAAAACCAATTCAGGGGAGCGTCCAATGTCATATCACCGAAAGTTCTGGGCGGCTGCGCTCTTCATGCTCGCCAGTGCGTGCGCTTCCTCGGGGATTTCCACCGGCGAATCGCCGGGAAGCCGTAACGTCATTACTGCGGAAGAGATTCGCCGCGGCTCGCCTGGGACCGCCCTCGACGTCGTTCGCGCCCTGCGCCCGTCGTGGTTGGTCAAGCGCGGACCTCAGAGCGTGAGCTACGAGGCAGACATAGTGGTCTATTTGGGGCGGGCGAGAATGGGCGGGATCTCGGCGCTCAGCGAGCTGGCTTCGGGCAACATCACCTCGATGGAGTTCCTCACTCCCGCCGCCGCGAATTACCGCTTCGGGGCCGGGCACCCACACGGTGCGATTGTCGTTTCCACGGCCGATCCAGGCGTCAGGTAGACGGCGCGACCTCCTTCGGGAAGAGCGGCGGGCCCTTCGTTACCCGCCACCCTTCGGTGGCGAGCCGATCGACGTCGGCGAAGCGGGCCTCGCCCACGCTGCCTGGAGCGCCGAGAGAGCTCCATAGCTCCTGCGCCTTCACGGGCATGAACGGCGCGAGATGAATGGCCTGCCGCGCCAGCTGCCGCACGAGCGACGCGAGCACGCCCGCGAGCTCGCCGGTCTTCGCCGGATCCTTCGCCAGCTTCCACGGCGCCTGCCTGTCCACGAACTCATTGCCGCGTGACACCGTGGACCACACGTGCTTCAATGCTTCGTGCAGCAGGTATCCCCGCGAGCCGTCCATGCACGAGTGGTACGCCGCGTAATCGGCGGCGTCCGCCGCGTCCACTTCGTTCGGTGCGGCCGCCGGCACCACTCCGCCGCAGTACTTCTCGACCATCGCGACCGTGCGGCTGCCGAGATTGCCGAGCGCGTTCGCGAGCTCCGAGTTGTACCGCTCCTCGAACCGCTCCCACGAAAAAGATCCGTCCGCGTCGAAGGGCACTTCGCGCATGAGGTAGTACCGCAGCGCGTCGCTGCCGTACCGGTCTATCACTTCGTCGAGATCGAGCCTGACACCCGACGATTTGCTGAAGCGCTCGCCGCCAAGCAGCACGAAGCCGTGCGCCCATACGCGCTCGGGTAGCGGCAGCTCGGCCGCCTGCAGCATCGCGGGCCACACCACCGCGTGCAGCCGCGTGATGTCCTTGCCCACGATGTGCAGCTGCGCCGGCCATCGCTCGCGGTAGCCGGGCGCGGGGTACCCCGTGGCGGTCAGGTAATTCGGCAGCGCGTCGAACCAGACCCACGTGCCCTGCTCGGCGGCCGCGGGATCCGCCGATTGCAGCGGGAAGGGAATCGCCCAGCTGAGACGCGCCCGCGAGATCGAGATGTCCTCGAGCCCCTGGTCCAGAAGCGACCGGATCTCGTTGCGCCTGCTTTCCGGCTGGAGGAACTCGCGGCGCTCATCCAGCAGTCGCTTGAGGAAGTCGGAGTAGCGCGTGAGGCGGAAGAACCAGTTCCGCTCCTGCGTCCACTCGAGCTCCCGCGTCGGGTGCTCTACGCAGCGGCCGTCCACGATCTCGGCGTCGCGCTTGAACAGCTCGCACCCGACGCAGTACCAGCCCTCGTAGCTCTTCTCGTAGAAGTCGTCGGGGTTGTTGTCGTGAATCCGCTTGATGAGCGCGCGCACGCCCTTCCGGTGCGCGTCGTCCGTCGTGCGGATGAACTGATCGTGCGAGATGTCGAGCCGCTGCCACATCGCCAGAAACTTCGCGGCGATCTCGTCCACGAACTGCTGCGGTTGCAGCCCGCGCTCGGCGGCGGCCTGCGCCACCTTCTGGCCGTGCTCGTCCATGCCGATGAGGAAGTGCACTTCCGAGCCGAGCATGCGGTGATACCGCGCGATCACGTCGGCGCCGATCTTCTCGAATGCGTGGCCGTGGTGCGGATCGCCGTTGGCGTAGTCGATCGCCGTCGTGACGTAGAATCGAGCCAAGCTCAATCGCCCTGCTTGGGGCCGCGATTCTTGCGGCCGCCGCGCCGGCCGCGGCGGCGACGGCGCGCGGCCGTTTGCGCTTCGTCGCCGGACGTGGCCGGGAACTGCGAGCCCGTCGCGGGAATGTCCGCGAGCTCCACTGGCGCCGATCCCGCGCGCTCTTCGGCGATCAGCTCTTCAACGAGCGCGAGGTCGTCGGCCGTATCCGCCGTATCCGCCGGATCGTCGGCGTCGCGCGACTCGGCGATGGTAGCGGCCGCGGCCGGCGGCACAAACCCGGTCTCGCCGGCGAATTCGGCCAGCGACAGCATCCGGGTCTCCCCCTCCGCCGCGCGCACCGTGATCCGCTCCTGAAAGATGTCGTTCGCGATCACCTTCACCTCACCCCGCGGAGTCGCGAACGTGCGGCCCTCCTTGGGAAACCGCTTGCGCGCGGTGACGTACATCTCGTGCTCGTAGCGCAGGCAGCACATGAGCCGCCCGCACGCTCCGGATATCTGCGACGGGTTCAGCGACAGCCGTTGATCCTTGGCGACGCCCAGGTTTACCGGGCGCAGCTCGGGGAGCCACGACGCCGAGCAATACTGCCTGCCGCACCGCCCGATGCCGTCGAGCCGCTTGGCCTCGTCGCGCACCCCGATCTGCTTAAGCTCGATGCGCGTCTTGAACAGCGCGGCGAGATCGCGCACGAGGTTTCTGAAGTCCACGCGCTTCTCCGCGGTGAAGAACAGCGTGAGCTTGCGGCGGTCCCACTGCCACTCGGCGTCGGAGATTTTCATCTGCAGGCCCGCGCCCTTCACCTTCTCCGCTGCCTGCCTCCGCGCGTCGGCGCTCAGCTTCTTCATGCTGCCGGCCTGCCGCACGTCCGCGTCGCTGGCGATCCGCAGCGCGCGCCGCGCGGGCCCCGCGGGCTCGTTGGTGCCGGGCAGGTGACCGCAGCCGTGGGCGCATCCGCGGCTGCGCTTCTCCGCCAGCTCGCCCACGGCGTGGACATACCCGAAATCTTCGCCGCGATCCGCGTCGACGATTAT
>DATLBG010000162.1:0-4381 GCA_035527035.1 Gemmatimonadaceae bacterium
ACGAACAGCTCGGCGAGCGCCGACATCCCCGCGCCCGCGATCCCCATGAAGTGGATGGGCCGGGGATCTCCGGCGTCGCGCAGCGTCAACCGCGCTCCATGAGCTCGAGAATGTGACCGGCGATCTCATCCGCCGCCCGGGGACGCGCGCGCTGCAGCACGCTCGCGGACATTCGGTCGATCTCGCCGGGCGCGCCGAAGATAGCGCGCACGTCGGCATCGAGCCGCTCGGGGGTGAGGTCGCGCTGCAGGATCACGCGCGCCGCGCCCGCGCCCTCCAGCGCCCTCGCGTTGGTGGTCTGATGATCGGCGGCCGCGGTCGGGAGCGGCACGAGGATCATCGGCACGCCCCACGCCGCGAGCTCTGCGGTTGACATGGCGCCCGCCCTCGCCAGCGCGATGTCCGAGGCGGCGTACGCCGATTCCATCGGCGCGATGTAGTCGCGCACGCGCACACGATCGCTCTCCAGCGCGGCATACTTCGCGAACGACCCCTTCCCCGTGGCCCAGATGACGTGCACGCCGTCGGGAATCCCGCGCCGCACCCACTCGGCCACCACTTCGTTGATCGCGAGCGCGCCCTGGCTCCCGCCGAAAACCAGCAGCACCCGCGCGTCCGCGGAAAATCCCCACTCGCCGCGCGCGGCGCCTCTCGAAGGTCTAGTCGCGGGCGGCGGCTGGATCGGATTGCCGCTGTCGTACACGACCGCATCCGCGCGCGGCTTCAGGAACTTTCGCGCTTCGGGAAAGCCGAGATGGATTTGCCTCGCGAACCGGCTGAACACGCGCGTCGCTATCCCCGGGTAGCTGTTCTGCTCCTGGAGCACGAGCGGGATCCCGCGCGCCGCGCCGTACGCCAGCGCGATGGCCGACGCGTAGCCCCCCGTGCCGACGACCACGCGCGGCCGCTCCTCTCCGGACAGTCGCGCGATCCCGCGCCACGCCTTGATGCCGCCCACCACGGTGCGCCAGCTCTTCCATATCTGCGAGCGGTACAGGGGATGCAGGTCCAGAAGCAGGAACGGGAATTCAGTTTTCGGGAGCACTTCCCTCTCGATGCCGCGCTGAGCGCCGATGAAAAACGGCCGGGCTTCCGGCTCCAGCTTTACCAGCGCTCGCGCGATCGCGAGCCCCGGATACAGGTGGCCGCCGGTTCCGCCGCCCGCAAAAAAGCTTTTCATGCGGGGACCGGAGCGAGCGGATCGGTGGCGGCGGCCCCGATCACCTTCTCGCGCGTGCTCGCGATGTTCACGAGGATACCGGTCATGAGCATCGTGATCACGAGATTCGACCTGCCGTAGGAGATGAACGGCAGCGTCAGGCCGGTCGTCGGCAGCAGTCCGATGGAGACCGCGATGTGCAGGTACGCCGTGATGATGACCGTAGCGGTCAGGCCCAATGCCACCAGCTTCTGGAACGGGGACCGCGCCAGTCGCGCGATGCGGAAGCCAAGCACGCCGTACAGCACGAACGCGAGTACCACGACGACCAGCCCGAGGAAGCCCCACTCCTCGCCGATGTTGCCCGCGATGAAGTCGTCGTACGCATACGGGAGAAAACCGTACTGCTGCCTGCCTTCTCCGAACCCGACCCCCAGCGCGCCGCCCGATCCTACCGCGATCAGCGACTGCGTCTGCTGGTAGCTGGTTTCGCTCGGCACGGATCCTGGATCAAAGAACGTCACCATGCGCAGCAGCACGTAGTTCAGCCGCTCGATCTGCTGCCACGCCGCGGGGATCACGAGAATGAGAAGCGCGACGAAATGCCCGATGCGCACGCCGCCGGCGAACAGCACGATCCCCATGATCAGAGTGTACATGAGGGCGACCGAGAGATCAGGCTCAAGCGCGACGAGCAGATTGAGCGCCATGAGAACGATGAGAAACGGCAGCAGTCCTTTGGTCAGCCGCCGCATGAGATCGCCCTTTTTCACGAGCAGCATCGAAGTCCATAAGATGACCGCGAGCTTGCCTAGCTCGGACGGCTGAAACGATCCGCCCTTGAGAAACCGGCGCGATCCGTTGATTCGGGGAGCGATCGACTCGGTGCCCGGCAGAATCACGATGGTGAGCAGCACCAGCGAGAGGATCATCAGGGGCCATGCCCAGCCGTACCACCGGTCGGCGTCCACTTTCGCGGCGACCGCGAAGACGACCAGTCCCGCGATCACTCCCGTCAGCTGGCGGATCAGAAAGTACGCGTGGCCCCGCCCCATCTGATCGGCGGTGATCGAGCTCGCGCTGTACACGGTCGCAAGGCCGATGGTGAGCAGCACCCACATCAGCACAACCAGGACCCTGCCCTCGATTCCGATGCGCCACCGGTACGACGCCGCCGCCGCCTCGCTCATCGCATTTCCGCCACGATCTCGCGGAAACGATCGCCACGCTCCTCGTAGCTCGCGAACATGTCGTAGCTCGAGCACGCCGGCGACAGCAGGACCGCGTCGCCCGGTCCGGCGCTCTTTCGGGCCTCGACGACGACGTCCTCGAACGCATGGCGGATCGTCACCACGTCCGTCACGCCCGCGAGCTCGCTCGCGACGAGCGGGGCAGCCTCGCCGTATGCCACGACGCGCTTCACGGTGCGCCTGATCTCGTCGGAGAGCGGCGCGTACGGGTCACCCTTGTGGCGCCCGCCGAGCAGCAGCACCGTCGGCCGCTCCATGGCCTGGAGAGCGACCAGCGTAGCGCCGACGTTCGTCGCCTTCGAGTCGTTGATCCATTGCACTCCGCCGAATTCCCCCAGCACTTCGAGACGATGGTCCAGCGTTCTGAAGTTACGCAGCGCGTCCGCCGTCCGTTCACGGGCATTCCCGCCGGCGAAGCTGCTGTAGCCGATGCTCGAGGCCAGCGCGGCCGCCAGGGCGTTCGCGACGTTG
The DNA here is from genome assembly GCA_035527035.1 of Gemmatimonadaceae bacterium. GTDB lineage: Bacteria > Gemmatimonadota > Gemmatimonadetes > Gemmatimonadales > Gemmatimonadaceae > JACDCY01. The sequence continues at coordinate 2,881 of DATLBG010000162.1, forward strand.
TGCCTGCCGAGCAGCGGGAGATCGCGCCGGGGCATCAGCGCCTGGTCGCCGAGCCGCAGAGTGTCCGACGATTCATCCAGCCATGCGTCCGCCTTCCGCTGAAGCGAGAACGCTGCGCGGCTGCCGGTAACGCTCCGCGTCATGCGCTGGCTTGCTTCGTCGTCCGCGTTCGTGACCCAGCGCGACGCAGGAGCCGCGTTGCGGAACAGGAGCGCCTTGTCGGCATAGTACGCCTCGACGCTCGCGTACCGGTCGAGATGATCGGGGGAAAGATTCGTCAGCACGCCCACCGCAGGCGCCAGCGACGGCGTGTCGTGCAGCTGGAAGGAGGACAGCTCGAGAGCGATCCACCGGGGCACGCTCCCGCGCAGGGCGATTTCCGACAGCGGAGTCCCGATGTTGCCGGCGACTGCCGCGTCGCCGTCGAGCTCGGAGAGGATGGCTCCGATCATCGCGGTAGTCGTGGACTTTCCGTTGGTGCCGGTGACCGCGATCACATTTGCTCCCTCGAGGCAGCGCAGCGCGATCTCCACCTCGCTCACGATCGGAATGCCGCGACCGCGCGCGGCAGCGAGCGGCGGAGCGTCGGGCGAAATTCCCGGGCTCGTAACTACCATCCGCGCGGCGGCCAGGCGATCGAGATCATGCCCACCGCATTGCGTGGCGATTCCCGCCGACGCCAGCGCGGCAGCGGCGCTGTTCGACGCCGGCGAAGCGGAAGAATCCGAGGCGTACACCGAATAGCCTCTGCTCGCGAGCAGCGTCGCGACGGAGCGCCCGCTTCGCGCCAGTCCGAGCACCGCGATCTCGCCATCCGTGGGGATCCCGGCGATCGGGTTCCCGGTCACTGCACCTTGAGAGTGCTGAGGGCGAGGAAGGCGCAAAGTATCCCGAGAATCCAGAAACGAACCACGACCTGATTCTCGCTCCATCCCTTCTCTTCGAAATGGTGGTGCAGCGGCGCCCGCCGCAGCACCCTGTGACTACTGGCGTATTCGAGTCCGTACCTGCGCTTCCTGTACTTGAAGACGAAGCGCTGCACGATCACCGACGTCATCTCGATAACGAATACGCCGCCGACGATGAGGAGCACGAACTCGGACTTGAGCAGGATGGCGATGGCGGCGAGCGCGCCGCCGAGCGCGAGCGACCCTGTATCGCCCATGAAGACCTGGGCGGGATTCGAGTTGAACCAGAGAAATCCGATGCACGCTCCCATGACGGCGGCGCAGAACACCGTGAGCTCGCCCGCGCCCCGCAGGTAGAAGATGTGCAGATACGCGCTCGTGTCGATGCGGCCGATGACGTAAGCGAAGAGGGCAAAAGTCGCCGCCGCGATGGCGGTGAGTCCGGCGGCGAGACCGTCGAGACCGTCGGTGATGTTCACTGCGTTGCTCGCGCCCGTCATCACGAACGTTACGAAGCCGACGTACAGCCAGCCAAGAATCTGCGACGCGGGCACGATCAGCATGTACTTGTAGAACGGCAGCGTCGTGGACGC
>DATLBG010000163.1:0-15824 GCA_035527035.1 Gemmatimonadaceae bacterium
GACATGTCAGGACTCAGTTCAATCCCTCATCCTCGAAATCCTCGAAAGCAAGTCCACCGCTTTGACGAAACACCGCGAGGGCTTCGTCCGTGCCTGCGCCTGCGAACGCCGGAGTCAGCGAGAAGCTGATCGCGCGCCGCGCGCCTTCGGGCCAGTCGGGCATCGCCAGACCCGCGACGAGCCGCTGGATCACAGAACCGCATTCGGCGAGGAGCCGGCCTGCGGTGATGCCGAGGATCTCGAGCGGAATTTCGAGATCGCTGGTGTGAAGCTCGCCCGCGGTGTCGCGCCACGCAGCGTCACCTACGGCGCCACGCTCCGCCCACACACCCAGGTGCCGGATGGCACCCGATCCGCCGCCGCCGGACAGCGCGGTGCGCTGACCTTCGACCGCTGCCGCCAACGCGAGCGCCAGCGACTCCGAGCTGGGTGCGCCGTACAGCGTCACGATCTCGCGCGGAGGCCGCTCGGAATGCAGCGGCGAAGGCACCGAGTTGACGTGAGCCAGCACGGACGAGTGCTCCGCATTCTCCTCTAACATTACGAGTATATCCATCCAGTCTCCTTGGCATTGGGCGCCCCATTATACACCGGCATACGAATTTCGACTCGTCTTTGTTTGACGAGCCAGCTGGGCATTCGTAAAGGGTAAAGGCATAAGGCGAGCCAAGCGGCTACTTCAAGAGGTAGGCTGGGTGGACTACCACGGAGAACCGAACGGCTAATAGCTGCAAGCTGACGGAAGCTGCAAGCGATTTAGCTACGGCAAAGCCTTTGATCTATCGAGCGGGAGACAGGGGCAACGGCGCGACGACCTTCGTGCGCCCCGGCAGGTCAGCGAGGTCCGCGGCTAATCAGCTTGCAGCTTTAGTCAGCTTGCAGCTACCAGCTGTTCAGTTCTCTGTTGCCGCTGCGGCCGGATCGATGCCGCGGGTAGCGAAGATCCGAGCAACCGTCTCGCCGATCTTGTTGTTCGGCGTACTCGCGCCGGCGGTCAACCCCACGCGCACCGGCCCAGCCGCCAGCCACCCGTAGCTCGTCGTCTCCCCCTCGGGCGTCCGGTGCCGGATCGTTCCCGCCTCTGGATCTATGCACTCCGCGTCCTCGATGTGGTACGTCGGCACCTTCAGAGCGCAGATCGCCGCCAGCGAGATCGTGTTGCTCGAGTTGTACCCGCCGACCACAACCATCGCCGCCAGGGGCTCGCGGAGCAGCTCGTCCACCGCGTCCTGCCTGTCTTGCGTCGCACTGCAGATCGTGTCGAACGTCCGGAAATTCCCTTCGAGATACTCCGGTCCGTGCCGCCGGGATAGCGCCTCGCCGACCCGCTGCCCGATCGCGAGCGATTCGCGCGCGAGCATCGTGGTCTGGTTGGCCACCCCGATCCGTTTGAGGTCCCGGTCCGGATCGAAGTCGGCGTCGAACGCATTCGGCAGCCGCTCCCGCAGCTCACCCGCCGCGATCCTGCCCTCGATGAAATCGCAGACGACCTCGGCTTCTTCCATGCTGCGCACGACGATGGACCTGGCGCCCGAATATTTAAGCGTCTGCGACGCGGTCGCCCGCGTCTCTTCGTGGTAATACTTGCCGTGGATCAGCGACGTCAAACCGTCCCGGGCATAACTCTCCACCCGCTTCCACACGTTCAGCACAGAGCCGCAGGTGGTGTCCACCACGATGCAGCCAAGCGACCGAAGTGACTCGAAGTCACCAATGGTGACGCCGAATGCCGGCAGGATGACGACATCTTCGGGGCGAATGACGCTGAAGTCGAAGCCCTTGGGTCCTGGAAGCAGAAAGGTGACGCCCATCCCCCGGAGCTTGGCGTTCACGTGGGGGTTGTGGATGATCTCCCCTACCAGGAAGATCCTGCGGTCCGGGAATTTCCGGCGGGACTGGTAGGCGTAGTCCACCGCCCGCTCGACGCCGTAGCAGAAGCCGAACTCCCGGGCCAGCCGGACGGTCGTATCCCCGGCCGTCAGGGTGTATTCATTCGTACGCAGCAGGTCCACCAGGTGGCCCGTATAGTCGGCGGCGAGCTCTTCTTCGACCTCCGCCTTGAGGCCGAGCCCTTTCCGAAAGTACGTTACCTGAGCTCCTCCCCCCTCACCGGTCATACGATCCAATCTAGCGAGCCCCCTCCCGGGTCGCCCTCGGAAGAACCGCTCTCTCCCGACCCGGCCGACGCTGATTTACCCCCGCTCCAGAGACCGCCTGCGCTCAAGAAGGGCGATACGATCGGCGTAGTCGCGCCGTCGTACGCCCCCCGTCCAGGCTGGCTGCTGCGTGGCGTGAAGGCGCTGGAGCACGTCGGGTTCAACGTCGTGCTCGACACCGAGATCGAGCAGATGCGACGGTTCGAGCGCCGCGAAGACGAGCGGCGCGCCGAGAACTTCATGGGGATGTGGATCGATCCGCGGGTGAAGGCCGTGATCGGCGGAACCGGCGGCTACGGCGCAACGCGCATGATTCCGTATCTGGAGCCGGAGGTGTTCCGCAGAAATCCGAAGCCGTTCGTCGGCTACTCCGACATCACCGCGCTTCACATCTGGCTGATGCGCCGATCGGGGATCCGCGTCTTCCATGGGCCTACGGTGGACGATCTCATTCCGAGCATGCGCGATCCGACGATGATCTCGCTGCTCGCGGCGCTGATGACTCCGCGCCCGACGACGAAGCTCGGCAAAGGCATCGCGCGCACGAGCCGGCCGGGTCGCGCAGTCGGGCGTCTTACCGGCGGCAATCTCTCGCTGGTGCAGCAGACGATCGGGACGCCGTACGAGATCGACACGCGCGGAGCGATTCTCTTTCTCGAGGAGACGACCGAGCCGATGTCGGTCGCCGACGAGCGCCTCGTGCACCTGCGCGCGGCAGGGCTGCTCAAGAACATCCGCGGCATCGTGTTCGGTCAGCTCTCTCTCGACCGGTCCGAGGAAGACGAGTTCGAGGATTTCCTACTCGACTTGGTCGCGGACCTGGGCGTGCCGGTGGTGATGGATTTTCCCGCGGGGCACGAGGTTCCGAATCTCACGCTGCCGCTCGGCACGATGGTCGAGCTGGTGGCGGAGGAGCAGAGCGGGTGGATCGGCTACGCGGAGGACGCGCTCATTGGAAGTTGAGAGCTTTCCGTTAACCGTTTACCACAACAGGTCCGGGTAACAGGTTGTTGGTCGTAGTTCTGGTTAACTACCGGTTACGGGTTTGCGGTCGGAGGTACCTGCGTTCCGAAGTAACGGAAAAACAGGCAACGGAACGACGGGCAACGCACAACGCCTGCGCTTCCCTCTTGCTGCTCTTCACTCCACACACGGGGGCAACATGCTGTGCCGCACCGGAACCACTGGTCTCTCAGCTCTCTTACTCATCGCGGCACTGGCCGGCTGTGTGCCGGCGCGGACCGAGCTCGCGCCCGCTCCGGCAGCTCTCTCGTGCCCCGCGCCACTTCAACCGTACCTGCGCACCGTTCTTTATACAGCAGACTTCGGTGGTCCGGCGTGGGACCAGTTCCTCAACGACGTCATCGCCCAACACTTCCCGGCTGGCGGGTCCATAACCGTCGGACCGGGCTGGTGGCGCAGGCCGGACGGCACGACCGCGCGCGGCAATGGGAAGCAGATCGTCGTGCTCGTCCCAGCCACTGAGACCGAGTCCCAGCGGACCGCGGTGCGGGCCGTCATCGCCGCGATCAAGCAGCGCTTCAATCAGATATCGGTTGGATGGGAAGAACACCGGGTCTGCGCCGGGTTCTGATCAGCATTCCGCAGTAACGGAAAAACAGACAACGGAACGACGGGCAACGCACAACGCCTGCGCTCCCCTTTTAGCTGTTTCTTACCGCCTCGTCGACGGTCACACACCACAGATGCAGCAGCATCAAGTGCATCTCCTGGATGTGCGCCGTGATCTTGCTCGGAACCGCCAGCACGTGATCCGCCGACGAGCCTGCCGCCAAGCCGGCTGCGCCCGTGAGGGCGATCGTCACGCCACCACCCTTCTTTCCGGCAGCGAGCCCGCGCAGCACGTTCTCCGATTTCCCGCTCGTGGTGAGCCCGACTACGATGTCGCCCTGCTGTGTAAAAGCTTCCACCTGCCGCTCGAACAGCGTCTCGTAGCCGAAATCGTTGGCTATGCATGTGACGGCCGCCGGATCGCACGCGAGCGCCACCGCCGGCAGTGGACGACGGTTGTCCTTGAATCGACCGAGCAGCTCTCCGACCAGATGACTTGCCTGCGTGGAGCTGCCGCCGTTGCCGAACACGATCACCTTCCGGCCCGCGACGAGGGCGGCAGCCATCGCATCGGACGACGCCGCGATCGCGCCTGAGAGTGACGCGACCGTCTCGGCAGCCACCGTCTGGTGAGCAGCGAAGTAATCAGCGAGCGAAGATTGCGAAGTCGGCGGCATGATTTGGTGGGAGTTTATTGGTGCGGTATTCTAACGCGCGTGCGCGGGCCGCGACCATCACCGCCTCACGGTGCCGTGCACGCCGCAAGGGCGTCTATGGCCACGTCCGATAATCGCGTGCTTCTATCAGTGTTCAGAATCCCCAACGCCTTGTCCCGACTCATTCCCTGTCTGTAGGGACGGTCCGCTGTCATCGCCTCGTACATGTCCGCTACAGCGAGAATGCGCGCGGACGCATCCAGACTGTCCGCCTTCAGCTTCCAGGGGTACCCGCTGCCGTCGAGCTTCTCGTGGTGAAGCGCGGACATCCACGCGAAATCCCTGAACGCGGTAACGCGCGACAGTATCTCCCAGGTGAATAACGGGTGCTTCTCGACCTCCGCCCGCTCCTCATCCGTAAGCCTGCCGGGCTTGTCGAGAATTGTATTCGACACGCCAAGCTTGCCGATGTCATGCAGCAGGCCGGCGCGCGCCAGGCGAGTCTGCTCGTTAGACGGCAATCCCATCTGAGCGGCGATCGCGACGGCGAACGAGGCTACCCCGGATGAGTGTCGGAACGTGTACGGCGTCTTGGCGTCGATGATGTCGCCGAAGGCCTGTGCTACTACATCGAGGCCCGTCTGGTCGATCTGCCGCTCGTTCTCAGACGGCTCAGCGGCCACGACGGCGCCCGCGACATCGTCGGCTGAAAGAGCGGCCCACCATGCGTCATCCCGTCGCCATCCCAGCACCATGTCGACCAGCTTCGGATCGAACCACCGCCCCCGGCGCTGGCGGAGCATCCCGATCGTCTTCGCCAGGCCGTATCGCCAATGGAAGACGTCGATGGTCTGCGCGATGCTCGCGATCCTGGCGAGCAGCGGGATCTCCTCCTCGCACTTTCCTTCCGGGTAACCGAGCCCGCACCAGTGCTCGTCGAGACAGCGAATCGCATCGGCGGTCTCTTCGGAGAATCCCAGCCGGAGAGCGATTGACGCCCCTCGATCGCAGCGCGTCTGAATGATCTCCCGCGTGACGTCACCGTGCCGCGCTATTCCGACAAAGTATTTCGCCCGCGCCACGAACGATTTCCCCGCACCCACCATCCCCGCGGTTCGGACAGCGAGGCGCACGCCCTTGTGCCAGTCCGCGAGCTTCATCTTCTCTTTGACCATCCGGTCATCGGATCCGAAGAGCGAGCTCATTCGCGCGGCGTTGCTCGAGCAGCCCGCGTCCTTCAGCAGTAGCGCGTAGTACAGCGCGGACCGGTCGCTCGGCGGGAGGCTCAGCTCTTCCGCCATCCGCATTCCGATCAGGCACGACCTGATGGTATGCCCCATCGGCTGACCTTCGGTAAGGTCGAGCGCGTGCGACAGCGCGGCCAGCACCTCGGACAAGCTTACAGTCGCAGGACTCACTACCGGCAGCATGCTAACGCCGGCCGCGCGGGCTGCGACCTCGCCCGCCCTGCCTGTTTCGTCCGCCCTTCCGCGGACCGCGGCCACCACCGCCGCCGCGCGAATCCCGCCCGCCACGCTCGGTGCGATCGACTTCCTCCTGCGTCCAGGGCTGATCGAGCAAATCCTGCAGCTCTTCCAGGCTGTTCGCGCGCACCGCCCCGCGCTGCCCGCGCATCACCATGAAGCGAATCGGCCTGTCGAGCTCAGGGAGCTCGGCGTCGGTCAGCGTGCGCGCGACTTTCTCCGGCAGACGCAGACGCGCGACGCCGCGGCGCTCGCCGTTCTCTTCTTCCACCTCGTAGCCGATCTCGATTTCCTTGTCGCGGACCGTCGCTACATCGGGAAGCGCGGCGTAGCGTTCGCGCGCGCCCGGCTCGACCAGTGATTCCAGATCCAGCCGCAGCGGGGCCGCCCGAAAATCATCGAGCGAGTTGACGTCCGTGAGCGCCTGCTCGTACATCGCCGTCAGCTCGGGCATGCCTAGCCGCGGCGTGTCGCCGCCCGAGCGCTTGTAGATCTCGCGGATCTCCTCGACCGCAACGCGATTGCGGTTGACCGCGGCGTGCCTCGCCTCGCCTTTTGCCAGCGCTTCCGCGAGCGCGTGCCGCGCTTCCTGCTCGAGTCCGGCCGGGAATTGCTCGATCGACTCCGACTCGCGCTCCAGCTCGAAGCCGAAGTACGTGAGCCGCCGCCGCAGCGAGAGCGGGTTGTGCTTCTTTCTTATGTCGTACGCGACCTCCGGCGGGCCGCGGCGCGCGTGCTTCCGGATTTTTTCCGGCGGGATCTGCGTGCCCTCGATTCCCGCGCGCGGAATTCCGCTGCGGTCGGCGAAATACCGAAGCGTTCCGGCGATCGGGCCCCAGCTGCCACATACGCTCGTCTTCGACACGCGCGCGTTGTCGCCGCTCGCTGTCTCCTCGTCTATCACCAGATCGAACGGCATCACTTCAGCGAGCAGCTCCACGAACTTGCCGTACGCGTGGTCGCGCGCGAGCACCAGCTTCGAGGGCAGCGGCAGATTGAGCGCGCGGTACACGCTCGCCATGCCGAGCGCCGCGTCCTCGATCGCCTTCACCAGCACGCCGCGCTCCCCGGCCCACTGCTCCACGCTGTCGTCGAACAGGTGCCGTGGCAGCCCGTACACCTCGCCGATATACCCGCAGCGCGTGAATCCTTCAGCGTACAGGTTGTATGCGGTAAGGTGGTCGCTGCCCGGAACCACGAGCCCCTCGAGGTTCCGGTCGTCGCGCGTCATCCGGTGCAGCGATTCCACCGAGCTCATCACCGCGACGTACGGCACGAGATCGTCGTCGGCGTGCACCAGCAGCTCCGCCCACGGCCGGTCCACGGGCATCGCTTCGACCAGCTTGCCGTAGCGCGTGAGCCGCCCGTTCTCCACGATGCCGCGGTCCTCGAGCAGCGCGAGCGCTTTGCGGTAGGACTGCTTGTCGAGCGGGACCGGCAGCTCCAGCTCGTCGGCGCGCACACCCAGGTCCGCGCAGGTGATCGCGACCCGCTCGGAATCGCCCGCGAGCTGGAAGTCCGGCGCGGTCGGCTTGAGCTCGGAGAACACGATGTTACGATCGGACAGGATGAACACGCGCCCGTTCTCCACGCGGCCGTGCACGCGTCCGGCCATCTGCAGGATCTCGTTCGCGCCGAGGTGGACGCGGGTGAGCACGTTGCGGCCGCGCTCGATGACGTTGGCGAAGCGCGAGTCGTCGATCACGACGGTGTCGAGTCCCCGCACGTTGAGCGCGCTCTGCCCGGCGGCCGTCATCGCGAGCACGAACGGCTTCTTGTTGTCCTCTTCGAGGAAGGGGCGGATGATCCGGATCGGCTCGCCGCCGTGATAGAAGGCGGTGTTGATTCGCGGGTACCGCTCCTCGACCTGCTGCGCCGCTTCCTCAACTGCTTTCCGGGTGGGAAGAAAAACCCCGACGCCTCGCTGCTCCTTGAGCACGCGCTGCAGGAAGCGGTCGTCGAGGAATTCGATCGGCTCCTTGTCGATTACCGTCACCTTCGCCGCCTTCGCCGGATCGAAGGCGAAGCTCTGCACTACCGCCGCGGACTCGAGGTAACTCGAATAGAACGCGGGATCGACCGTGGCCGAGAGCCAGATGAACCGGCAGCCGACGCGCTTGCCCAGCGCGAGGCACAGCTCCAGCTCCGCCGACGTCTGATGGATCTCGTCCACCACGAGCGTGTCGCTCGGGAGTATGTCACCGTCCTGGAACCATCGTCGCGCGATGCCGGTGGTGACGATGATCACGTTCCACGTCGGCGTGTCGGGGGTGGCCTCGCGCTCGCGGTTTACTACGCCGACCTTGAGCGGCGCCTTGAGAATGATCTCGGAGATCGGGCGGACCGCGAGAGTTTTTCCGGTGCCCGTTCCCGCGACGATTCCGAACCCCTTGCCGGACGCCGCAAGCTCGCGGACTTCCTTGCCGTGCTCGCGCTCCAGGAACGTGTCGAGGTGGAGCCCCAGCGCCAGCTCGATGGTCTCGCACGCGGCGCGCGTCGGAGCGATGACGATGACGCGCCCGGTGGGCGGCTCCGCCGCGACGAAGGCTTCGTGGTCGGGCGGGAGGTACTGGTCACGGACGCTGCGGAGCATGGGCGGAAGATAGTCCGAGCGTGTTGCTGCGGAATCCAGGATGTGAGAAGCCAGAAACGAGAAACCAGATGGCCAGAGCGAATCTGGTCATCTGGCTTCTCACATCTGGCTTCTCACCTCTTGGATTCCCTATCCCTCACCGGGAGCTCAGGAAACCCTAGCCGTCGCGGCCGTTGCCGTTGCCACGCCTTGCCCGCTCGATCGCCTTCTCGCGATCACGCTGCGCCTTGCGCAAAGCCTTTTCCCGATCGCGACGCGCCTTCTCCAGCGCCTTCTGCTGATCGCGGACCGCCTTGTCGCGGTCGCGCATCGCACGATCCCGCTCGCGCTCGGCGCTCGTCATCCGGCGATCGTCATCATCATCATCGTCATCGTCCCGGTCGCGATCCATTCGGACGTTGCCGTTGGACCCGATGCGGGAAAGCGTACGGCCGTCCCGGCTCCGCGCGCGCTCCGTAATCGTGCGACCGTTGCGGTCGCGAACGCGGCGCTCGTAGATCACGTTGCCGTTGGCGTCACGACCCGTTGGATACCACACGCCGTTGTCACGGCTGCGGCTCGAGCTCACGCGGCAGTCGCGATCCGCGTCCCGTTGCGAAGTGCGCCTTCCAAAGATTACGTCACCGAGGTTCGAGCTGCGACGCTCGAACTCACAGTCGCCGTCTCTGAACCGGCCCACGGCGCGTCCGGGGAACGGCGCGTCCGTTCCCACGATGATGCGCGAGTTGAGCGGAGCGTTTGCACGCGCGGTAGCGCAGTCGGTCGGGCGCGCCTGACGTCCAGGCGGAACACCGTCGACCCAGATGCGACACATGCCAGCCGGCGGACGCTGGCCCGGCGGAACTGCGTTGGCCCGGACGATCACTTGCGCGCCCGCTGACGTCGCGAACGTCGCGCCGGCAACGATCAGTGTTAATGCGATCTTTCTCATCGGTCCTCCTGGTTTAGCTGGGCTAATCCTCGAAGGAGATCCCGAACGGATTGCCACTTTTGCCCTTTTTTCTGGATGGCAGCGGATCTCCAAAGATCACGCGGCCGTTCGCCGGCTTGTTGCGCAGCGCCGTGATGCAATCGGTCGGCGCAGGCTGACGGCTGGCGGGCACATCCTCGAGCCAGATGCGGCACATCCCCGCTGGGGGGAGGTACCGGCTCGGGACCTGTGGCTCCTCATCTCTATCGCGCTGCGGTGCCGGCGGCACCGAAGGTCGGCCCTGAGCTGCGGCTTCCCCCGGCGTCGTGGCGGCCATCAATGCGATCAATGTTGCGAGATAGAGCTTGTTCATGGACGACTCCAACGATGCGCCGGCCTCATGCCGGCACACCAGGTAAGAGCAGGATGGAGACCAGAACGGTGGTTGCTTGTAAACGATTGTGGGTCAAGGGCTTACACGATAGTACGCTGAAGAGCAGAAGGGAAAATCGTCCCCTGAGAGTGACAGTTAGTCCCCGAACGAGACTCCCGTGGCCCGCGCGGTCATCACCGTATCGTGGCTGGGGTCCACCCGCTTCGGCTCCCGCAGAACTTCCTCCAAAGGAAGCGCGACGATGTGCGGCGACTGGAGGGCGAGCATGGTTCCCCACTGCTTGTCCTCGACCGCCTTGATTGCGGCGCCGCCAAAGCGCGCGGCCAGCAGGCGATCGTAGCCGGTCGGCTGCCCGCCACGCTGGAGGTGTCCGAGCGTGAGCGAGCGGCACTCTTTCCCCGTCTTCTCCTGGATCACGTGCGCGAGGTCTTCGCACACTCCGCCGAGGCGCTTGGCTTCGCCCGGAAGCGACGCTCCGCGAATCGACTCGCGGCCGCCCTTCGGGAACGCGCCTTCCGCGATAACGACGATCGAGAACTTTTTCCCGATCGCGTCGCGCGCCATGATTTTCTCGCACACGCGGTCCACGTCGTACGGAATCTCGGGAATGAGTATGACGTCGGCGGTGCCCGCGAGCCCCGCGTGCAGCGCGATGAACCCGGCGTTTCGGCCCATGACCTCCATCACCATCACGCGGTCATGCGATTCCGCGGTGGTGTGCAGCTTGTCGATCGCCTCCAGCGCGGTGTTCACCGCGGTATCGAAGCCGAAGGTCGTGATCGTGCCGCTTATGTCGTTGTCTATCGTCTTGGGGACGCACACGATCTTCACGCCCTTGTCATGCAGCTTCTTCGCGATGCCGAGCGAGCCGTCTCCGCCGATGGAGATGATCGCCTCGATGCCGAGCGCGCGCGCGTTGGCGATGAGCTCGTCGGAGCGATCCACTTCCTCGATTGAACCGTCTTCGCGCTTGCGCGGATACTTGAATGGATTGCCGCGGTTCGTCGTGCGGAGGATAGTCCCCCCGAGATGCGCTATTCCGCGCACCGACCGCTCTGTGAGCGGAATGACTTCGTCTTCGCCGAGCAATCCCGCGAAGCCGCGCTTGATGCCACAGACTTCCCAGCCGCGGCTGACGGCCGAGAGCACGGCCGCGCGGATGACGGCATTCAGGCCGGGAGCGTCTCCGCCTCCGGTGGACAGGGCGATCTTCATTGATGGAAAGCTATTGGCTGTTGGCTATTGGCTGTTGGCCAAACGCAGCAGCTTGAGCACTTCTCCCTTCTCCGCGTGGCGCTTCAGCTTCTTCTTCGAGAACAGCTCCTTCTCATCCACGACGACCTCGAAGCGTCCGCCGCTCGACGGGATCAACTCGACATCTGCTTCCGGGAACGCCTTGCGAATCTCGGCGGCCAGACCGGCCGCCCGGGGCTCGTAGCTTCAAACGGTGCAGTACTCTATGGTCACGCGCATCGATGGCTCCTGGTTCTTCGCAAGATAATTGCTCCGGGCGGGATGGACTGCCACCGCGAACTGAACAGCTGATAGCTACTAGTAGAAGAAGCTACAAGCCAAACAGCTACCGCAAAGTTGCTGACCTAGTCGAGAGAGCAGAATGGCACCCACCGATTGCGCTTCGAGCGGGCTGGAAGGTCAGCGAGGTAGGCAGCTAAACAGCTTGCAGCTTTCGTCAGCTTGCAGCTATCAGCTGTTCCGTTCTCGGTTTGTCTCTCGCCGCGCGGTCACAATCCTCGAGCTGACACTTTCCCTCGCAATAATCTCGATCATTTCAGCAATGGCCTATCCCGCGATCGGCCGCCTGCTGGACGGAATCCACGTCCGCGGCACCACCACCGAGATCCACTCCCTGTTCACCGCGGCGCGGCACCACGCCATCACCCGCTCCGAGCGCGTCACCCTCGAGATCGACACCGCGCGCGCCGCGATAATCATGCTCGCCGGCGCGGACACTCTCCGCGCGCGAACCTTCCTCGACACCCACGGCGTCGCGCTGTCCGCCAATCGCGCGTCGTTTACTTACTCGCCCATCGGAGTCGGTTATGGCGCCGGCAACATGACGCTGACCGTCCGCCGCAACGCGCGGGTGGACAGCGTTTTCGTCTCGCGCCTCGGCCGCGTTCGCCTAAACTAGCAGCTTCAGAAAACTGTCCGTTGCGCTCAGCACGACGTCGGGCGTCTCCTCGCAAATGACATGGCCGGCGCCAGGGATCTGACGCACTACTCCCTCCTGGATCTCGGCAGCGTCCGCCGCGGTGACGCGCGCATTCATCAACCGGTCCCTGGTGCCGAACATCACCAGGGCGGGATGCCGGATGTCCCCGAGCCGGATGGGATCGCGCTTTCCGAAATCGAAGTGGTGCAGCAGATCGCGCATCGCAACGGAGAAAGCCGGAAACTGTGTAGGCGCCCAGTATTCGTCGAAGTCACGCGCAACCGGCTTGCCGACGGTGCCGTACGTGAGGCGCAAGGTTATCGCGGCCATCCACCGGAACGCGACGTACGGCAACATCCACTTCATGAATCCGGGAGTCAGCGCACGGCAAAGCATGAGACCGGGCACTCCCCTGTATCCGACCGGGGAATACAGCAGCAACCCGCGAACTGATTCCGGGCGCTCGGCTGCGACGAGCAACGACATGACGGCGCCCAGCGAGTGCCCGCCGATCACGGGCTTCTCCAACGCGAGCCCGTCGAATATCTCCAGCACGTGATTGGTCAGCGAGTCGCGGTAATACTCGCGCCAGCCGAGTGGCTTGTCCGACAGGCCGTGGCCTTTGAGGTCTACTGAAACGGCGCGGTAGCCCATCTCCGCGAGCGCCGGCAGGATGATTCGGAAGACGTACACCGAGCATGCCCAGCCCGGGAACAGCAGCACGGGCGGGGCCGCCGGGTCGCCGCATTCGATGACTCTCACCGACAACCCCGACGGCAACCGGAGCATGTTCACCCGGAACCGCGGGTCACCCGCAGGAAACATCGCTACGGGGGGCAATCGTCCCCCCAACCGCCGCCCGCTAGACGACCTTGATTTCCCGGCCTGAGAGACGAGCGATCAATCCGATCCGGAAGGTGACGTCGGCCCAGCGGCCTTCCGCGCTCATCGATTCCTCGAGCGGGAACGTCGCCCACGCATACGGGCTCTTGGTCCTGGGCGTCTCCGATCCCTTGTGCGGATGCCAGACGCCCTCGCGGTCGGTGTCCTCGAGGAACCGGTCGAACATCTTCAGCCATCCCTCGTTCCGCTTGAGAAAGCCGAGCCTCGCCATCAGCTCGAGCCACATCAGCGCGTAGGGCACGTCCGCTTCGACTGCGTTGCGGTGCGGGAGCTTGTCGCCGAGTATGAGATGCGGCTGGGCCATCTGATGCCGGCCGACGAGCTGCACCGGCTCCTGCCGCGGCAGCGGTTGCGAGAGATGCTCGTACAGCAGCTCGAGCGCGGCATGATGCTCGTACCTGAGCAGCGGCATGTGCGCGAGAATTCGAAGCACGAAGATCGACGGCGGCGACGCCTCGGCGGCAAGCACGTGCGTGTTGCCGATGCGGACCCACGGCTTCGCGCCGATCGGTGACGCGAGAAACGCTTCCATCCGCTCGACTATCCTGCGCACCGCGCCGCGGAGACGCGGATCATTCTCGAAGCCGGCGCGCGCGAGCGTCGCGGCAGCCGCTTCCCGCAGGATCGAGCGCCCGCGCTTGATCTGATCCTCCGTCTGAGTCTTCGTGGCGAGCTCGTACAGGAACGACGGATCGTCGTCTTCGGCGAGCAGCCTGAAGAGAATGCGGCGCGACAGCGCGATCGGCGCCGAATCGGGGGACCATCCGCTCTCGAGCAGCCGCTGCAGCGCGGGGATCGTACCCACTCCCTCGAATTCTCCGCCGCGGCTGGACGGCATGGACATCATCCGCTCGTTCCAGACGCCATCGATTCCCTGCGTCACCGCAAGACGGATCGCGGATCTGGACGTGTACGGCAGCCAGTCGAGCTGGCCGGGCGGGATCGGCAACCGTGCGACTTCGACGGCCGACCTGTATTGTAGAGCGGGCGAGCCATGCTCCATCATCCAGGACAGCGGGAACGTCACAGCCTCCGGCTGCGCCGCGGGCGCCGGTGGCGAGTGAGCGATCAATCCTTCAGGTGCGGTCGAAATCCCGGTAGGGCTTGTGCTTAGGGGGGTCGCGCGCGCGTCGGGAGGAGTATTAACGGTCAAATTGTCCGTATGATCGGGGCGGATCGTGCAAGGAGGCTCGCGCCAACGCCATCGGTCGGCGATGTCGGCGCGTAACAATAGCACTTTTCCCGGTGGGCGCTAGCCACGGAACGGGGTCAAATGCGCGGTGAATTCGTGGATGTCGGAGGCGTTCGGCTGTACTACTACGCGGCCGGAACGCGCGGGGGCGGCGACCCGATCGTGCTGGTGCACGGGTTCGGGACGTCGAGCCTGCTCTGGCGCGGACTCATCCCGCTTTTGCCTGCGGGACGGAGGATCGTTGCCGCCGATCTGCTGGGCTACGGCCGAAGCGACCGGCCGTACAACTCCGGGCTGAGCGCCGGCGCGCATGCCGAGCGGCTGCGTGGCCTGCTCGCCGAGCTCCGCATCGACCGCGCGTGTTTCATCGGGCACGATCTCGGCGCGACGGTGGCGCACCGCTTTGCGCGCGCGTGGCCGGCTCTGGTATCGCAGCTGTGCATGGTGGACCCCTCGACGAGCCGCCACTGGGCCGCGTCCGCATCGGTCTCGGCGGGAGCGGCGGCGATGTTCGGGGGTCCGCTGTCGGCGTTCGCGCGCGGCAGGATCCGCGCGCGCATGATCTCCGGCTACGTCAACCGCGAAGCGGGCGCGCGCTCGTGCGCGCGGTACCTCAAGCCATTTGCCGACGCGGCGGGTGGAGTCGTGCTGGCAAGGCACACCCGCGCGCTGCGGGCGGAGAGATTCCCGGATGACGGTGTGTCCGCGGAATCGTCGCTCAAGTCGGACGCGATTCCGACCGCCATCGTGTGCGGGGCAGCGAACCCGCTGGTGGCACCGCGACGCGCGGCGAAGCTGGCCGGGTCGCTCGCCGGCGCGACGTTCCATGAGATCGGCGGGATGGGACACTTCTCACCCGAGGAAGCGCCGACGCGACTCAGCGAGATCGTGCGATCGCTACTGAACGGGGGCGGCGCGAGCTGAATCCGACCGGCGCGCGGAATCCGCGCGTCGCACCGAGTCAGCGCGTCTGGCCGCCGCGGCTCGTCGCGCCGAATCCGCCGTCAGCCCGCGGAGTCCTTCCTCCAGCGCGGACTTCGGCCGCAGTGCGCCGAGGGTGTAGCGCGAGCCCGGGTTCCACAGGATCCAGTCGAAGTAACCGTTGTCGTAGCCGGCCTCCATCTGCGCGCGCACTTCCGCGACGCCGTAGCGCGGCGGACCCAGGGTGAAGTCCTGGTACCACGGGATGATCCTGCCGGCGCCTTTGACCGGCGCGGTGCGGCGCCGGACATCCTTCATCGCGGCGTCGATGGTAGCGTACGGCCGCGCGTTCGGATTCGAGATCTTGTACGTGCCGGGCGCGAAGTGCGACGGATAATTCATTGGCAGCACCGCGTCCGCCTGGTCAACGAACATCTCCCACTTCTGGCCGATGCCCATGTCGGTGCTGTCGGTGGCCGTGAGTCCGAACACGTCGATCGTCATCGGGATGCCGTGCGCCCGCAGCAGCCCGCGGGTGAAGCCGAGCTGGTCGCGGATCACCTGCGCGCGCGATCGCCCCTGCGCGAGCGGAAAGATCGACTCCCGGATCAGCCGTCTCTCGTCGGGGAACCGCACATAGTCGAGCTGCACTTCGCTGAAGCCGAGATCCCATGCTTCGCGGCCGAGGTCGGCGGCGTACTGCCAGACCGCGCGCTGGTGCGCGTCGAGCCAGGGCCGCCCGTTCTTGTCGAGCCACGGCTGCCCGTCGGATTTCCGCTTGATCGCCCACTCGCGCTTCCTGTCGGCGAGCAGCGGGTCCTTCACCACGACGATTCGCGCGATGGGATAGATGTTGTGCGCGCGCATCGT
>DATLBG010000164.1:0-8585 GCA_035527035.1 Gemmatimonadaceae bacterium
CGGTCGGCCACGAGACTGCCGGCTCCGTGCTCGGCTCCGACGCGTTCTTTCCTTTCCGGGACGGGATCGATCAGGCGGCGGAAGCGGGCGTGCGCGCGATCATCCAGCCCGGCGGGTCCGTGCGCGACGAGGAAGTCATCGCGGCTGCGAACGAGCACGGCATCGCCATGGTTTTCACGGGCCAGCGTCAGTTTCGCCATTAGCAGACCGCAGGGGCGCGTGACTGCCCCACCAATGGTTAGTTTTTGGCGGGCCGGCAACCATAGCCGCCCCTCGCGACATCCAACCAACGTGATAACAGAATGACGGCTTCCGCCGCGCAGCTCGATTACAGACCGTCGTACAAAGCAGCGGCCATCGCGACCACGCTGGTCTTCCTGCTGTACCTCGTCACGCTCTCGCCGTCCACGGCGATGTGGGACACCAGCGAGTACATCGCGGCCGCGTACATCCTCGGCATCCCGCACCCGCCCGGCAATCCGTTGTTCGTCCTCATCGGCCGCGTGTTCGCGATCCTCCCGATCGCGCCCAACGTCGCGATGCGGATCAACATCTTCGCGGCGCTGTGCAGCGCGGTTTCCGCCGGCATGTGGTTCCTCGTCACCGAGCGCGTGCTGGTGAGCTGGCTTCCGCGCAGGTGGCAGCGCATCGCCGGCGGCTCGCTCGCCGCGCTGATAGGCGCTACTTCCTTCACCGTCTGGTCGCAGTCCGTAGTCAACGAAAAGGTCTATACGCTGTCGCTCGTCGGCATGGCGATCTCCGCCTGGCTCATCGTTCGCTGGTGCGACGACCCCGACGGGCCGAAAGCCGACAAGCTGCTCATCCTCATCGCCTACGTCAGCGGGCTCGGCTACGCCAACCACATGGCCGGGTTCCTCGTGCTCCCGCCGCTCGCGATCGCGGTGCTCGTGCGCCGGCCGCGCACCGTGCTCAGGTGGCGGCTGATCGCGGCCGCGCTCGGCGCGATCCTGCTGGGAATGACACCGTACGCCACGCAGCCGATCCGCGCGGCGTTCTTCCCCGCCATCAACGAAGGCGAGCCCACGGCCTGCGAGTCCAGGATGGCCGCGGCGTGCACCTTCGACAAAGTCACGTACCAGCGCTTCAAGTACAACTTCGATCGAGAGCAGTACGGCAAGCCGGCGCTGACGGAGCGACAGGCGCCGTTCGGCGCGCAGGTCGGAATGTGGTGGCTGTACTTCAAGTGGCAGTGGGTCCGCGACCACATGAACGAGCGCACCGGTATCCAGACGCTCTTCGCCGCGATCTTCCTGCTGCTCGGCGGACTCGGCGGATACGTCCATTGGCGCCGCGACCGCAACTCGTTCTGGTTCTTCGGGCCGCTCGTTTTCACCGTGACGTTCGGTCTCATCTACTACATGAATTTCAAGTACGGCTTCTCACAGGCTCCGGACCTCGGCGAAGGCGTGGCGCGCGAAGTACGCGACCGCGACTACTTCTACCTGTGGAGCTTCTCCACCTGGAGCGTGTGGGCCGCGCTCGGCCTCGTGTACATCTGGGAAACGCTCGCTGCGCTCGCGGGTGCTGACGACGTCAAGCTGGGCAGCGAGCTGGTCACGGTGCCGCGGCAGAAGAGCTGGATCGCGGCGTCGCCGGTGCTGGCGCTCGCCCTCATTCCACTGCTCGCGAACTGGAGCTCGGCGTCGCGCGCCGGGCAGACCGACACGCGGGATTTCGCGGCAGATCTGCTGAACTCGGTCGAGCCTTACGGGATCCTCGTGACCGCGGGCGACAACGACACGTTCCCGCTGTGGTACGCGCAGGAAGTGGAAGGGATCAGACGCGACGTGCTCGTCGCGAACACTTCGCTGCTCAACACCGAGTGGTACACGCGGCAGATGATCCGCCGCCCGACCGCGGAGTACGACGCGGCCCGCGGGCCGGCGATCTACCGTGGAAGGACGTGGCCCAAGCCGCAGGATCCGCCGCTCCGCATGACGCTCAAGGAGTCGGACGCGGTCCCGCTCGCGCTCGAGCTCCGCGAGCCGCAGATCTTCCGGAAGGAAGGGACCGCGCTCGTCGCGCGGATAGAGCCGCGCAACATCGGCTACGGCGTGATGGGACTGGCGCGCGCCGACATCTTCGTGCTGTATCTGATCCGGGACTCTTACCCGCAGCGACCGTTCTACTTCAGCCGCACAACCGGCAACTACGCGGAAGAGCTGGGCATGGGCCGCATGGTGATCGGTACCGGCCTCGCCCGGAAGCTGGTGCCTTCGGAGCCGGCCGCATCCAGCAACCTGATGTGGCTACCGGGTGAAGGCTGGTTCGACCTCGAGAAATCGCTGGCGATGTGGGACAGCTACACGGCGCCGGACGAGATGGTCGAGCGCGGCCACTGGATCGACAAGGCATCCGTCAACATCCCGTACCTGTACGTCCGCGCTGGATACCTCCTCGCGCAGGCATTGATCGAAGCCGGAAAAGGCGCCGATGCCACGCGCGTGTATGCGGAAGTCGTCGCCGTCGCGAAGGCCGCACATCTCGAGGACGCCATACCATCGACTCCCCCGCCGACGCTGCCGCTGCGCATTCCAACGGACACGGACACCGCGCCCTGAAAAGGGCGCGGGCCCTTGCCCGCGGGCCTATCTTTCGAGGTGGAGGGATAGTCCTAATTGGTAAGGCAGCGGACTTGAAATCCGCCGCGCGCAAGCGCTTGGGGGTTCGAGTCCCCCTCCCTCCGTAAATGCCAGTGCAAAGGCTTGTTCGCGCGGTGCCAACAGGCCTCCGAAAGAGACTTCTCTTTCTCGTGCTCGCGAGCGTCCTCCCGTTCGTCGTTCTCATCGGGTTGGTTGCGCGCCGGCATCTCCTGGATCAGAAGCCGGTGGCCGCAGCACACGCCCGGGCTAATTCTTCAACTCTGGCGGAGCAACTCGACGCCAAGCTCCGTACGATTGGAGCGGCGATGCGGAACACCGCCAATTTCGTGACCGCGGACCCGGCTGAAAAGCCGAGCAATGATCGGGCGTTGCGCATGGCGACTGGAAACCTGCCAGGCGAAACAGCGGACTGGAGCCTTTACGCACAGGGTGGCCGCCTCGCCGGCGGGCCCCCGCCGCGCGACGGCGAGCCGGACGGGAAATTCCTGTGGACAGAATGGCAACGGAGGGGGGCGCGCTTTTCCCCCTTCGTTACGGAGCCGGTGCTCTTACACTCCGGGCAGACGATTCACATCGTGCTCCCCATGAGGGATTCGCGCGGCGCAGACGGGCTGCTCGTAGCGCCGATCCCATTACGGTTGATCCGTCCGACGCTGACCGGAGAGCAGCTGCCCACTGGCACATCGCTGGCCGTAATCAGCGAGCGAGGGGTGATAGTCGCACGGCATCCCGACCCCGACCGGTGGGTGGGCTTCAATATCTCCGGTACGCCGCTCGAGCGAGCCGTCCGAACGGCTCCGGGCGGTGTTGCCGAGGTCACAACCCAAGACAGCGTGCAACGCGTGGTCGGCGTCGCCCGGATGACGGAAGTGCCCTGGCTGGTCGGGACCGGCATTCCGCTCACCGCGGTTTACGCGCAGTCCCGCGCCGACTTCGCGCGCGCCATCGGGTGGGGGATGCTGGCCCTGACTCTAGCGCTGGTGATGGCGATGTGGCAGGCGTCGCGAATCATCGCTCCGCTCGCCCAGCTGTCGGCCGACGCAGCCACGCTCGGCACGGGCAACCTTGCTCACAGATCCGGGGTGCTCGGACGCGACGAATTCGGCGCGCTCGCCGCGACGATCAACGAGATGGCAACCACTCTCGAGCAGCAGGGCGCGGTCCTCCGCGAGAGTGAAGAGCGCTATCGAGGTCTCTTCGACATCAACCCGCTGCCGATGTGGGTGCTGGATCCGGAGTCTCTGGCCTTCCTCGCCGTCAATCGCGCCGCCACCGAGGCGTACGGCTACTCCGAAGAGGAGTTCCGCGTGATGAAGGTCTCCGACATCCGTCCAGCCGAGGACGTGCCGGCGCTGCTCACCCACCTCGCTCAATCCGGCGCCAAGGCCCAGCGGTACGTCACGCGCCATCGACGTAAGGACGGAACCGTCTTCCAGGTGGAGATAGATTCCGGCGCGATAACGTTTGCCGGCCGCCCCGCGCGGCTGGTCGTGGTGCACGACGTGTCGGAGCGGGTTCGCGCGGAGGAAGCGCTGCGCGACGCCGAGGTGCAGCTGCGGCAATCCCAGCGGCTTGAAGCCATCGGCCAGCTCACCGGGGGGATCGCGCACGACTTCAACAATGTGCTGACCGCGATCGGCAGCTACAGCGATTTCCTGTACGAGTCGCTCGATGCGGGCGATGCGCGGCGGCTCGACATTCAGGAGATCAGAAAGGCCGCCGACCGCGCGGCGGGGCTGACCAAGCAACTGCTTGCGTTCAGCCGGAGCCAGATACTTCAGCCGAGAGTGCTGGACATCAACGTTGCGCTCGTCGAGCTCGAAGCGCTCCTCAAGCGGCTGCTCTCGGCGGACCTTGAGCTGGTATTCGCTCTCGCGCCGGACGCGGGGCACGTCCGCGCCGATCCCGGGCAGCTGGCGCAGGTCGTGATCAACCTGGCCGTGAACGCGCGCGATGCCATGCCGGACGGAGGCGTGCTCACGATCTCCACGCGGAATGAGACGGTGTTGCAGACGCGCGCCGTCGGGCCGTCGCATCGAGCTGTTCCGCCCGGCGATTACGTAGCGATCGAGGTGGTGGACACGGGCACTGGCATGGATCCGGAGACGCTCGGCCGGATCTTTGAGCCCTTCTTCACGACGAAGGGTCCGGGCGAAGGGACCGGCCTCGGACTGTCAACTGCCCACGGCATCATTCACCAGAGCGGGGGGTTCATCTCGGCGGAGAGCCAGCCGGGCGTGGGCACCACGTTCACCATTCTGCTTCCGCGCGTGAACCAGCCCGTCGAGCCCGATCAGCCGACGCCGGAGCGAGCCGTCGCCGGGAACCGCGACGAGATCGTTCTGGTCGTCGAAGACGAGGAGGCCGTGCGGCGCGCGGCCAAGCGCATTCTCGTCAAGAAAGGCTACACGGTTCTGGAAGCAGCGAACGGCAACGAGGCGCTGGAGCAAGTCGCAGCGCAGCCCCGGATCGATCTGCTGTTGACCGATCTGGTCATGCCGGGAATGGGCGGGCGGGAGCTCGTGCGGGTGCTGCGCGAGCGTAATCGCGCCATGCCCACGCTGTACATGTCGGGCTACACGAAGGACGCAGTGATGCGCGCCGAGCTCGACCCCGACATCATGGTCCTCGAAAAACCATTCTCACAAGAGGAGCTCGCGAGCAAAGTGCGCGAAGTGCTGGACAAGAACGGCCGCTTGCCGAATGTCTGACCGCGTGTCAATCGCTTAGGTTACGTGAGCGCCCCGCAGGCGACTTGACAACATTTCATCAGCCACTAACTACCGCCCCATGTCGCACGCAGCCGTTCCGCTGACGCGCCGCACATTCGGCCAGACCCTGCGCCCCGACGCGTGGTGGGTTCAGCCGCTCCTTGTCTTTCTGATTCTGAGCGGCTTCCTCGTGTACGCAACCTGGGCTGCCTTCCAAAACGCGCACTACGAGTTCGGCCCGTACCTCTCGCCGTTCTATTCACCGGTGCTGTTCGGTGATTCGCCGCACGCGCTGTTCGGTCCCAAGCCGTCCGCGTGGCCCGGGTGGCTTCCCTTCTCTCCCGCGCTCCTGATCCTGCCCTTTCCGGCCGGCTTCCGCTTCACCTGCTACTACTATCGCGGCGCGTACTACAAGGCGTTCTGGGCGGACCCGCCCAACTGCTCGGTAGGCGAGCCGCGCTCCAACTACCGGGGCGAGAGCTCGTTTCCGCTGATCATCCAGAACATCCACCGCTACTTCCTGTACGCCGCGCTGGCGTTCCTGGCGATCCTCGCGTACGACGCGTGGAAGGCGATGTGGTTCACGGATCCCGTGACCGGCGCGAAGGAATTCGGTGTCGGCGTAGGCACGCTGGTCCTGATCGTGAACGTCGTGCTGCTCGGGGGCTACACGCTCGGTTGCCACTCGCTGCGCCACCTCGTCGGCGGATACGTGGACCGGCTGTCGGGCGCGCCCGTGCGGCGCGTGAGCTACCGCTGCGTGAGCTGTCTGAACCGCGGCCACATGCGCTGGGCGTGGCCCAGCCTTTTCTGGGTGGCGTTCGCGGACGTGTACGTGCGCCTTTGCTCGATGGGAATCTGGACCGACCTGCGGCTCATCTGATGCCCGAGCACGAGACGCATTCCTACGACGTGATCGTGGTGGGCGCCGGCGGCGCGGGGCTGCGCGCGGCGATCGAAGCAGCCGGCAGAGGCGCGAAGGTCGGCGTGATCTGCAAGTCGCTGCTCGGGAAAGCGCACACGGTAATGGCGGAGGGCGGGATGGCCGCCGCGCTCGCCAACGTGGACGACCGCGACAGCTGGAGCGTGCACTTCGCCGACACCATGCGCGGCGGACAGTACCTGAACAACTGGCGCATGGCCGAGCTTCACGCCCGCGAGGCGCCGGACCGCGCGCGCGAGCTGGAAGCGTGGGGAGCCGTGTTCGACCGGACTGAAGACGGCCGCATTCTCCAGCGGAATTTCGGAGGCCACCGGTATCCGCGGCTCGCGCACGTCGGCGACCGCACCGGCCTCGAGATGATCCGCACGCTGCAGGACCATCTCATCCACCAGGCGGTGGACGTGCACATGGAGTGCACGGTGCTGGAGCTGCTCAAGGACGGCGACAGGATCGCCGGCGCCGTCGCGTACGAGCGCGAGCGCGGCCGGTTCAAGGTTTTCAAGGCGCCCGCGGTCGTGCTGGCCACCGGCGGGATCGGCCGCGCGTTCAGCATCACCAGCAACTCGTGGGAGTATACCGGCGACGGACAGTCGCTCGCCTACGAGGTCGGCGCGGCGCTGCAGGACATGGAATTCGTGCAGTTCCACCCGACCGGAATGGTGTGGCCGCCCAGCGTGCGCGGAATCCTGGTGACGGAAGGAGTGCGCGGCGACGGCGGCGTGCTGCGCAACAAGGACGGAAAGCGGTTCATGTTCGACGACATTCCGGAGAACTACCGCGCGCAGACGGCCGACAACGAGGAAGAGGGGTGGCGGTACGTTCAGGGCGACAAGAGCGCCCGCCGCCCGCCGGAGCTGCTGACGCGCGACCATGTCGCGCGCTGCATCATGCGCGAGGTGCGCGCGGGACGCGGCAGCCCGCACGGCGGCGTGTTCCTCGACATCGCGTGGGTGAAGGAGAAGCTGCCCAATTCGAAGGAGTACATCCGGAAGAAGCTTCCGAGCATGTACCACCAGTTCAAGCAGCTCGCGAACATAGACATCACCGAGACGCCGATGGAAGTCGGCCCCACGACGCACTACGTGATGGGCGGAATCCGCGTGAACGGCGACACGCAGATGTCCACGGTGCCGGGGCTGTTCGCCGCCGGCGAGTGCGCGGCGGGACTGCACGGAGCGAACCGGCTCGGCGGGAACTCGCTGTCGGATCTGCTCGTGTTCGGTAAGCGCGCGGGCGAGTATGCCGCTGCGTACGCGCAGGAGAACCGAGCGGTCAACCTCGACTCCGCTCAGGTGGACGCAGCGACGACCGCTGCGCTGCGGCCGCTGGACGGCGCCGGCGTCGGTCCGCGCGACGGCGACGGGCCGTACCAGATCCAGCACGAGCTGCAGGAATTCATGCAGGCGCTCGTCGGCATCGTCAGGACCGAAGCCGAAATGCAGTCGGCGCTGGACAGGATCGCCGCGCTGAAGGAGAAAGCGCCGCGCGTCACCGTTCCCGGCAATCGCGAGTACAATCCCGGTTGGCATACCGCGCTGGACCTGCGCAACCTGCTCACCGTTTCCGAGGCGGTCGCGCGCGCGGCACTCGAGAGGAAGGAGAGCCGCGGCGGCCACTTCCGGGAAGACTATCCCGACAAGGATCCGGAGTTCGCGAAGTTCAACATCGTGCTGCGCAGGGGCGCTGACGGGTCCATGCAGGTTGCCCGCGAGACCATCCCGCCGCTGCCGCCCGAGCTCGCGCAGATCATCGAAGCGAACAAGTAGGAGACGAATGACACAGGCAACCTTCAGGATCTGGCGGGGAGACAGCAGCGGCGGCGCGCTCGTGGATTACGACACCGACGTCAGCGAGGGGATGGTCGTCCTCGACGCGGTGCATCAGATCCAGGCGGAAAAAGCCAACGACCTCGCAGTGCGCTGGAACTGCAAGGCCGGCAAGTGCGGCTCGTGCTCGGCGGAAGTGAACGGCATGCCCAAGCTGATGTGCATGACGCGGATCGACGAGCTCGACCTGTCGAAGCCGGTCACCATCGAGCCCATGCGGGCTTTTCCGGCGCTGCGCGACCTCGTGACCGACGTGTCGTGGAACTTCCGCGTCAAGAAGAAGATCAAGCAGTTTACCCCTCGCCCGCCGGATGCGCCCGATGGAAGCTGGCGGATGCAGCAGAGCGACGTGGACCGGGTGCAAGAGTTCCGGAAGTGCATCGAGTGCTTCCTCTGCCAGGACGTGTGCCACGTGCTGCGCGACCACCACAAGCACGATGAGTTCATCGGCCCGCGGTTCCTGGTGTACGCCGCCGCGCTC
>DATLBG010000165.1:0-7113 GCA_035527035.1 Gemmatimonadaceae bacterium
TCGGCGACGTACGCCTGCACCACGCCGATGGTCCCGCCGCCGAAGCCCTGCACCAGGCGCGACAGGAGAAGGAGCAGCAGCGAGCCCGCGTAGGCGAAGACCAGGTACGCGGCGGCTGAGACGAGCAATCCCGCGAGGATCGCGGGCCTGCGCCCGCGGACATCGGAGAGGCGTCCCCAGAACGGCGCGCTCAGTAGCTGCGCGACGGAAAACGCGGAGACCAGCAGGCCGACCATCACAGCGCTCGCGCCGAGCTCGCTGGCGTAGAACGGCAACAGCGGAAGCACCATGACGAGCCCGACCATGTCCACGAAGGCCGTGAACATCAGCACGACTAGCTTCCGCATTGATGGGCTGGGTCCAGGGAGACGGCTCACGGAATCCGGTCAGGAGCTTAGGCGCACACGCCTAGCCCAGAAACGACTCCAGCGCCCGCTTCCTGGACGCGTGCCTCAGCCTCGACAGCGCCTTCTCCTTGATCTGTCTCACCCGCTCTCGAGTGATCCCGAGCACCGCGCCAATCTCCTCCAACGTCATCGGCTCCGAGTCACCGAGACCGAAATACAACCGGAGGATCTTGGCTTCCCGCTCCTTGAGCTGCGACAGAGACTCCTGCACCGCGTCGGTTAGCGCTTTCTCCAGGGTCTGTTCGTCGGGCGTCGGGTTGAGCGTGTCGGGCAGGTAGTCGAGGAGCTTGTTGTCCTCGCCGGGCGTCATCGGGGCGTCGAGCGAGAGGTGCGTCTGCGAGATGGACATCGTTTTCGCGACTTCTTCCTCCGTGATGTCCATCCCCTCGGCGATCTCTTCGTGCGTGGGCTCGCGCCCCAGCTCCTGCAGCAGCGAGCTCGCGCGCTTGCCGATCCGGTGCAGCGTGCCGGCGCGGTTCAGCGGGACGCGCACGATTCGCGACTGCTCGGCCAGCGCCTGCAGGATGGCCTGGCGGATCCACCAGACGGCGTACGATATGAACTTGATTCCCTTCGTCTCGTCGAACTTGTGCGCCGCGCGAATGAGGCCGAGGTTGCCCTCGTTGATCAGGTCGGACAGCGACACGCCCTGGTTCTGGTACTTCTTCGCGACCGAGACGACGAAGCGGAGATTGGAGCGAACCAGCGTGTCGAGCGCTTCCTGGTCCGTCTTGCGGATCCGCTTCGCGAGCTCCACCTCCTGCTCGCGCGTGATGAGCGGATACACGCTGATGTCCCGCAGGTACTGGTCGAGGGAGCCTTCGTCCGACGAAGGCTTCCTGTGCGGGCGCATCGCGCTCACGCGGTGTGCGGAGAGGTGACCGGGGCGCGGGCTGACGTCAGCACCGGACCGCCGCTCAGTGTACTCGTGAGCCTACCCGCGCCCAGCGCACCCTGGATTCGTTGGGCGCGCGCTCAGGGCTTTCCGCGTCGTAGCTGTAATACACGAACATCGGCTTGCCGCGAACGAGAGTGTCCGGGACGAACCCCCAGTACCGGCTGTCCTGCGAGTTGTCGCGATTGTCGCCCAGCACGAAGTAGCTCCGGGTAGGCACCACCAGCGGACCCCAGTCGTCGCGCGTGGGAAGGTACTGCCGCGCCGTCGCGGTACCCGCGAGGTAGGGGAGCTGCCAATCGAACTCCGCGCGCGCGGCGCGGACCATCCGGTGCGTTCGCACGGCGTACGGCTCGCTCTCGTACGACCCATTCCGGTACAGCCGTCCGTCGCGCATCGCGAGCGTGTCGCCGGGAGTCCCGACAACGCGCTTGACGAAGCTCTGGGTCGGGTCGTGCGGCGCCTGGAAGATGATCACGTCGCCGCGGCCGGGCTCCCGCAGCCCCGGGATCCGCGCGTTGACGAAGGGCAGCTCGGCCCCGTACACGATCTTGTTGACGATGAGGAAGTCTCCCGCGAACAGCGTTCCTTCCATGCTGCCGCTCGCGATCTTGTAGGCCTCCACGAGCGTCGAGCGCATGACGAGGAACAGCGCGAGCGCGATCACGACCGACTTCAGCCACTCCCGGAAAAATCGCGCTCGCGAACGCGCGGGTCGCCGGTTCAGCGTGCGGAGCGCGTCGTTCCGGCGGCGGTCGTTAATGGTGCGCATCTGTAGTTGGAATTAATCGGAACCGGGAAATAGAAGCAAGAGCACTGGGAGCTGTTAGCTATTGGCTGTTGGCTATTGGTAACTACCCTACGACCAGCAGTTCCCTTCTTCCGCAACAAGCCAATAGCCAATAGCCAACAGCCAATAGCTCTCTACGTCGGACTTCCCGCATAGTTGTCGATCTGCGCCCGCTGCAGCGTGCCCGAGAAATCCACGTAGCCCACCTTCGTCTCTGAATAGAACTCGTACACTTCCCAGCCGCCTTCGCGATGTCCGTTGCCCGTCTGCTTTACCCCGCCGAAAGGCAGATGTGCCTCGGCGCCGATCGTGGGCGCATTCACGTACGTGATGCCGTTGTCCAGCTCGTTCATCGCGCGGAAAGCCACGTTCACGTCGCTCGTGTACACCGAGGACGAAAGCCCGTACGGCACAGCGTTGTTCACCGTGAAGGCCTCATCCACCGTCCGCGCGCGGATCACCGACAACACCGGCCCGAAAATCTCTTCCTTCGCTATGCGGTGACCGGGCTCCACTCTAGAGAAGATTGTGGGCTCGAAGAAGTAACCATTTCCCGCCGCGTCCGCGCGCCGGCCGCCGCACAATAGGTCCGCGCCGTCAGCGACTCCGAAGTCCACGTATCGCTCGACCTTCCTGCGGGAAGCCTCGTTGATCAGCGGACCGACGTCGGTGCCCTCCTTGCGGCCGTCGCCGAGCTTGAGGGCTCGCACCCGCGACAGGAGCATTCCGAGAAAATCGTCGTGAATGCCGCTCTGCAGGATCAGCCGGCTCGTCGCCGTGCATCGCTGGCCGGTCGTGCCGAACGCACCCCACAGCGCTCCCTCAAGCGCGAGGTCGAGGTTCGCGTCGTCCAGAACGATCTGCGCGTTCTTGCCCCCCATCTCCAGCGACAGCCGCTTGTGCATGCGGCCGCACGTCTCGCCCACGATGCGGCCGGTCTCGGTCGAGCCGGTGAAGGAGATCAGCGGGATGTCGGGGTGCTCGACGATGGCGGCGCCCGCCGTCTCGCCCTGCCCGTGAACCAGCTGGATCACCTCCGGCGGGAGGCCCGCCTCGAGCAGAATCTCCACGAGCAGCGTGCCGGTGTGCGGCACGTCTTCCGCGGGCTTGAAGATGCAAGCGTTCCCGCAGACCAGCGCGGGGAACATCTTCCACGTGGGAATCGCGAGCGGAAAGTTGAACGGACAGATGATGCCCGCTACCCCGATCGGCCGGCGAAAGCTCATCGCCCACTTGTTTCGCAGCTCGCTCGGCACCGTGTGCCCGAACAGGCGCCGCCCTTCGCTCGAGGCGTAGTACGCGGTGTCGATTCCCTCCTGCACGTCGCCGCGCGTCTCGACGAGCGGCTTCCCCATCTCGCGAGTCATGGCGTCGGCGATCTCCTCCTTGCGCGACGTCATGATGTCGCCCACGCGCTTGAGCACGTCCCCGCGCGCGGGAGCCGGCCACCGCCGCCAGAGCTCGAACCCGCGGCGGGCGCTCTCGACCGCGCGCGCCACCTCCGCGCGTCCCGACAGCGGGAACTCGCCTATCAAGTCGGCCGGATCGGCCGGGTTCCGGTTCTCGAAGTACTCGCCGCCGTCGGGCGCCGACCATCGGCCCGCAATGAAGTTGTTGAACTTTTTCATGTGAGAAGAGGTTGGGTGCGTCAGTCTTCGCGCGAGAGCCCGTACCGCTCGATCTTCTTGTACAGGTTCGAGCGCGGCATGTCGATCACTCGCGCGGTCTCGGAGACGTTCCAGTCGAACTGGCGAAGCTTGGACAACAGATAAGCGCGCTCCGCCGCGTCACGGAACGATTCGAAGGTCTCGGCGCTGAGCAGCGAGGCGGAGCCTCCGTCCTCCGAGACCGCGCGGGCGCTGACCAGCCGCCCGACGTCCGCCCCCGTTATCGCCGGACCCGGCGCGAGGATCAGGAGTCGCTCGACCGTGTTCCTCAGCTCGCGCACGTTGCCCGGCCAGTCAAGAGCCTTCAGGCTCGCGAGCGCGTCGTCGGAGAACTGCCGCGCCGGCGCGTTCTCGCGCATCGCGATGCTCGCGACGAAGTACCGCACCAGCAAAGGAATGTCTTCCTTGCGCTCGCGCAGAGGCGGGACGTGAATGGGCACGACGTTGACGCGATAGTACAGATCCTCGCGAAAGCGCCCGGCGGCGATCTCCGCTTCCACGTTCTTGTTGGTCGCCGCGATCACGCGAACGTCCACGGAGATCTGCTTGGAGCCGCCGATTTTCGTCAGAACGCCGTCCTGCAGCACGCGCAGCACCTTGGCCTGGGCGGCGAGGCTCATGTCGCCGATCTCGTCGAGGAACAGCGTGCCCCGGTTCGCTTGCTCGAACTTTCCGGTGCGGTCGGTGAGCGCGCCCGTGAACGAGCCCTTCACGTGCCCGAACAGCTCGCTCTCGATGAGCTCGCTGGGGATCGCCGCGCAGTTGACCTCGATGAAAGGACCGGAGACGCGCGTTGACTGCTTGTGCAGCGCCCGCGCCACCAGCTCCTTCCCGGTTCCGTTCTCCCCCGTGATCAGCACCCGCGCTGGCGTCGGCGCGACTTTCTCGATCTTCTCCAGCAACGCCCGCACCGCGGGTGCCTCGCCTACTATTTCGTAGCTGGAGCCGATCGCTTCCTTGAGCCGCGTGTTCTCCTCTTTCAGCTCGAGGTGCGCGAGCGCATTCCGGAGCGTCACGAGAATTCGGTCCGTATCGAGCGGCTTCTCCATGATGTCGTAAGCGCCAAGCTGCGTCGCTTCCACCGCGGTCTGGATCGTCGCGTGGCCGCTGATCATCACGATCGGGATCGTGTCGTCCTTCTCGCGCATGCGCTTGAGCGCCTCGAGACCGTCCACGCCGGCCATCTTCACGTCGAGGAAAACGAGATGCGGCTTCCACTGGGTGAACGCGGCGATCCCGTCCGCGGCGTTGGATTCAGCGCGCACCTTGTAGCCGTCGTACTCGAGCAGCTGGCCCAGCGCGGCGCGGATCCCCTGCTCGTCGTCCACGATCAGCACGCGGCGAGCGGTGGCGCTGTACCCTCCGCCGCGCGCCTCCCCTTCCTTCGCGCGCGCAGCCGTCACCGCGGAGTCTTGTAGAGCGTCACCATCGCGCCGCCCACGCGTATGTCCCCGACTCCCGGCGGCAAGGGAAGGAAGATCGCCGCCGGAGCGAGCGGTCCCCGATCCTCGGTCTTGTCGATCTGCCGCACGATCCGCGGGATCAGGCCTGATGGAGCCCGGAAGTCGCCAAAGCGCAGATCCTTGACGACGAACTGGCCTTCGCCGGTAGCGAGGACGTTCATCGTGCCGCTCAACAGCAGCGTGTCGCGGTCGCTCAGCATCTGCGCCAGCGGGCCCAGCATTTTCGAGCCGCCGATGTCCGCGAGGGAGACGAGCCCCCGCACCGCCAGCCGGTCGCCGATGACGGCCGCCTCCAGGTCCTGGACCTTGTCCGGCAGGGAGTTGGCCATCTCGAGGAAGATGTACGACGCGACCTGGCCCGCCGACAGCGACGCGTAGCCCTGGCCGCCGGCGAGTCTCTCCACTGCCGACCTTCCCTGCGCGCCGAGCGCGGGGCTGAGCCGCTCCCAAACGATCGTGCGCGCCGCGCCGGGCGCCGCGGGCTCGTCGTCGGGCACGCGCGCCCAGAAGTAGTAGCCGACCGCGATGGCAACGGCGAGGATGACGAGACAGCCGAGCTTTCTGATGCAGCCGAACATGAGGGCTACCGGTGACGGGGATGCGGGCCTCCCTAAAGATATTCGCCGTCGGCCTCCCTAGCCCTGTCGCATCGCCGTCGCTTTCACCGATCTGAAATGCCGCGGCTGACTGGCACGAGAGAAGGCTATTTCGAGGACGCGGGAGCGCGGTACTGCAGCGCCTCCGCGACGTGTCGAGGCCCGACCTCTGCCTCGCCGTCGAGGTCGGCTATGGTCCTGGCGACCTTAATGACTCTGTGATAGCCTCGCGCGGACAGACAAAGCTTATCCGACGCGGTCTCCAGCATCGAGCGCGCCTCCGCGGCGATGCGCGTATTCGCGCTCAGCCACCGGCCGGGCACATGCGCGTTCGCGCGATCGCCGAAGACCTTCGCGTATCGCGTGCGCTGCCGCGCATGCGCGCCGCCCACGCGGTCGCGCATGCTGGACGACGTCTCCCCCGAAGCGCCGCTCCCGAGCGTCCGCACCGGTACGGCGCCGACCGTCACGCGCATGTCCACTCGGTCGAGGAGCGGCCCGGAGAGCCGCGAGCGGTAGCGCACAACGTCGGCGGGCGTGCAGGTGCACGCGCTCGCCGGATCACCGGCATGCCCGCATGGACACGGATTCATCGCGGCCACTAGAGTGAATCGGGCGGGATAGCTCACCGAGCTCGATGCACGCGCGATGACCACGCGCGCGTCCTCCAGCGGTTGCCGCAGGGATTCCAGCACATATCGCGGAAACTCCGGCAGCTCATCGAGAAACAGGACTCCATGGTGCGCGAGACTCACTTCCCCCGGACGCGGCGAGCTCCCGCCGCCGATGAGACCAGCGCCGGAGATGGAATGATGCGGCGCCCGGAATGGCCGCTGCGGCGTGACTGCCGCTTCCGACGTGAGCGCTCCGGCTACGGAGTGGATCGCCACAACCTCGAGCGCTTCCTCCTCCGTGAGCTCCGGCAGCACGGTTGGCAGCCTGCGCGCGAGCATAGTCTTTCCGGTTCCCGGCGGACCCACCATCAGGACGTTGTGCCTTCCGGCAGCCGCGACCTCGAGCGCGCGCTTGGCCGCCTCCTGCCCCACCACGTCGCTGAAGTCGCATTGGTCCCTGGGATCCTGCCGCGCGACCGGCCGCTCCGGCTCCGTGAATACGCCCTCTCTCAGCTCCGCCACGAGTCGCGTGAGCGTTGCCGGCGCGGCGAGCCCCAGCCTGCTGACGCGCGCCGCTTCCGCCACGTTCGAAGGCGGTATAACCAGCGTGCATTGCGGCGAGCACAGCGCGACGTGCCGCGCGATGGGCAGCGCGCCGCGTACAGGCCTCACGGAGCCGTC
>DATLBG010000166.1:0-10941 GCA_035527035.1 Gemmatimonadaceae bacterium
GCGGCGACGAGGCCGCGCGCCTCCGCGAGCGATGCCGCGCAGCTCTCACATCCGGCCACATGAGCTTCCAGTGTGGCGGCTTCGAACTGTGACAGCTCGCCGTCTATATAAGCGTGCAGCGTGCCTTCTTCAGGATGCTGCGTCATTTCTCTCTCCTCTTCCTTCGATCTCTTCATAGGCTTCCACGAGTCTTCGCCGCGCGCGAGCCAGCGTAGTTCCAACCGAGCCGGGCGAAAGGTCGAGTGCCTCGGCTATCTCCGGATAGCTCAGCCCCTCTTCCTTCATCAGCAGCGCGGACCGGTCCCGCTCCGCGAGCATTCCGAGCGCGCGCCTCGCGACCACGCTCTGCCGCAGCCGCTCTACCGACAGCTCCGCTTCCAACTCGGCATCTTCCGAGCTCTCGCGAGCTTCCGCGGCGAGCAACGTTAAATGCCGTCGATCCCGCTCCTGCCGTCGCGCTGTGTCGCGCAAAAGATTCGTCGCGACCGCGAACAGCCACGCACGCTCGTTCGTGATCGTGTCCTGCCGCATCGCCCGCACGAACGTCTCCTGTGCGACCTCCTCCGCGAGATCGCTGTCGCCCAGCCGGCGGGTCAGGTAGCGCACGAGCTGCGCGTTGTACGTTCGAAACAGGCGGTCTGCGTCAATCATGCATTACCAGTCGCGTACGATTGCCTCGATCTCGGGTTGGGTCAGACGCGCTACGCCTTCCGGGTGCAGCTCGATAGTGACTCGTTTCCCATGGACAAGCACCCGCTCGCCCAGCGCCAATATCTCCCGCAGCTGTGGAATCTCCCGCATGAGCGTGAAGTAAAGCTCGGAGAAAGGCTGAACGCGAACTACGCGCGCGCCCGTGGCCACGCCGCCCACATCGCTCCAGATGCCCGCGCGAAGCACGAAGGTACGACCCGCGGCGTTCCGGACGTTGCCGCTCATATCCCCGGCCACATTCGCGGCAGCATCGAGCGAGCTGGCGTTCCGCTGCGAAGCGGACGTCCTGGCGGACTCGAAAGCCTGTGCTCCCGTCGTCTCCGGGCGCGCCGGCGGCGGCGCCGTAGGCGAGGCCCCTGCGTTCCCCGTTCTCCTGGTGCTTGTGGCGCTGCTGACGCCGCTGACCGTCACCTCGGAGAGGCGCATCGCGCCGTCCCTGAACCTTTCCATGTCGGGCTCGAGCACCAGATACGACGAAAGCTCGGTCGGGATTCCGAACCGCTGGCCGAGTTCGCGTATCTCGTCATCCACCTCCGACGAGCCTCCCGCGCGCCTGCGCTCGGCGGTCAGATACCCGATTCTGCGAATCGCCCATAGCCTCGCGACGAACGGGTTGTCGCGCTCGCGCGCCGGGAAGGTCGCGGCGACCGGAATCCGCACCGCGCCCTGCGCCGATGTTCCGGTAAGCTCGATGTTGGCCCTTCCCTCCCCCTCGTATCGCGCCATGATCACCAGATCCTGACCCGCGAACACGTCGGCGGGCAGCCGCGGATAAATCTGCCGGAGACGCACTCCGTTGGCTTCGAGCCGGAGATCGGTGATTACCGGCGTGCCGAGTCGCTGCGCAACGAGAGACACTACGCGCTCGATGGACTCGGACGGCCGAACGAACTGAGCGGTACCACGCCCTTCGATCGCCAGCTCCTCCATCAGCGCGACGTTGACGTCCGCGCCCAAGCCGAACGTGAACACCCGCGCGCGGCCGCGCCGATCGGCGGCCATCTGTGCCAGCCGCGACTGGCTGCGCTCACCGACCGTCGGCAGACCGTCCGTCAAGAAGAGAATGATCGGAATTCCGCGTGGCTCGTGATCGAGCGCGTGCTCCAGCGCGGCTTCGATATTCGTGGACCCTTCGGCCTCGAGATCCCGCAGGTAGCGGACGGCCGCCGACACGTTGGCCGCGCTCGCTACAACCGAAGAGCTGCGAAAGCTTTCTGCTTCGGTGCTGAATGCAATGATGCGAAAAAAGTCCGATGGCCGCAGCGTGCGCAGCAAAGCCTCTCCGGCTCTGATCGCCTGGCGCATCTTTTCACCCTTCATCGACCCCGACACGTCCAGCACGAATGCGACGTCGCGGGCAGCGGGCACCGAGCGCGCTTCGCCAGGCGACAACGTGAGCATCACGTAGCGATCGTCTGCCGCCGTCGCGTGCGTAAGCACGGACACAGCGGGGCGGCTCCCGCTCGCGCGCGGAACCAGGACGGTAATCGCGGCTCCACCGCCCGACGATTCGAACACACGCCAGGATCCATCGCGACTCTCGCTCAGCGAATGCGTCGGCGAATACGCGCGACCCAGCGACGCGCTCGAGGCATAACGCAGCCGGAAAGTCGAAGACGCGGGACGACTGCGCGATTCCGGATCGTCACCGCCGCTGCCTCGCCGCTCCAGCATCGGCATGGGCCCGCCCGGCTGCGGTCGGGGCTCTGTCCCGCGGAAGTAGTCGATCCGCAGCGCGTCGCCCTGTCGCTCGGCGACGACGTCGAAGCGTACGACCACCTGCTTTCTCTCGCCCGGCGCGATCGGAAAGATCCGCGCGCGCAGCAGACCGTGATCGAACCACTCGACGAGGGCGGGATCGCGCTGGCTGCGCACGATCTCCTCGTAGATGGCGCGGGCGCGGTCCGCGGGCATCGTCTCGCCCGAGACCAGTTCTCCGTTGATCATGAGGCGCAGATCGCGAAACGCGGCGTTTCGCGGCAACGGGAAGATGTAGTCGGCCTCGCCGAGCGCTCCGCCGTTGTTGACGAACGTCTCGCTCACTTCGTAGCGAAGCACTCCGGATGCGAGCTCGACTCGCACATCGCTGCGGACCCTGGCTACACCACCTTGCGGTGCACAGGGCCGGCAGGGCGCCCCCGGTCGACAGCGGACTTCCGCGCAGCGCGGAACTAACAGGCCCTGCGCAGCTCCCGTGATGGGGGCGCTGGCGAGTGCGAATAGAGCGAGAATGAAGCGGCGCATCGGGAATCCTGGAGTGTGATAGACACCCTGAGACGCCGCCAAGCTCTCGGCTTGCACAACGCCGCCTGACTGGCCGCCTCTCCGCGGCCTTAACTGCAATCACTTCTCACATTTGTGATATTTCACGAGTTGAGTTAAGTTAGCTGGCCCCAACGGGTTAACCCTCTGAATTAAGCCTCAACCGCCCTTCCATCAGGGCCGAAATCCGCTACATTCAAGGGTAGCAAACATTTGGCTCTGGACGGGGTTATACCCACTGGAGCCGTTCCCGAACGTATTCCGTCCGGGCAACAGACGTGGCCCTCTAAGCCGCGCCGAATAAGGAGATTTGGAATGAGCCCACTTGAGTCTTTTGCGACGAAGAGAGCGGCGCGCGCAGGCGTGGCCATTTTCACGGTCGTCACGGCAGGCGTCGTGGCCGTGCAGCTCGGCTCTGGTGTGGGTTCGAGCTCCGGAATCTCTTTCCTCGATCACGCTCTGGCGACGATGGCCGAACCGCAAACCGTGGGTCAGTCCGGCTGGGACATCTCCAACATCGATCACAACCGCGTGGACATGTGGATCGGCATATACACGACGAGGCCGAAACTCCGCGACCGGTTCGCCGTGTGGCTCGAGCGCAAGCCGAAGTACGAGGCGATGATCTCCGAGAAGCTTGCGGCGCGCGGCATGCCGCAGGACCTGATCTATCTCGCGATGATCGAGTCGGGCTTCAATCCGAAGGCGTACTCGCATGCGAAAGCAGGCGGTCTCTGGCAGTTCATCGCCGAGACGGGCCAGCGCTACGGCTTGGAAGTCAACCGGCGCGTGGACGAGCGCAACCATCCGGACAAGGCGACGGACGCAGCGCTCGCGTATCTGACGGACCTGCACGAGCGGTTCGGGTCGTGGTACCTGGCGGCCGCCGCCTATAACACGGGCGAGAATCGCGTGGGGCGGATCATGCGCGAAGTGACGGGCAAGGAGCGGGGCACGGACGCGGACTACTACCGCATCTCGAGCCGCCTCCCGCGCGAGACGCGTGACTACGTGCCCATGATGATCGCGGCAGCGCGGATCTCCAAGGATCCTGCGAAGTACGGCTTCGGGCCGGAAAGCACGCACCGCCGGACCGCGGCAGCTGAAGTCGCGCAGGAGCCGCGGGCGTCGGAGTAACCGCGCGCTGAGCAAAGACAAAAGGGGCGTCCTTGCGGACGCCCCTTTTTTTCGTCCACTGCCGCGGCGCCGATCGCGCTCGCACTTTTGGCGCATGTGGCTGCTTCCCCTGTTCCCGCGCGTGGCCGCGTTCGCCACGCATACGTTCTACAAGACCACCGTGACCGGCGGGACGATTCCCACCGAAGGTCCGTTGGTGCTCGTCGGGAATCACCCCAATTCTCTCCTGGATCCGCTCTTCCTGGTGAGCGTCGCGCGGAGACCCGTACGGTTCCTCGCGAAGGCCCCGTTGTTCAGCAACCCGTGGACCTCGTGGGCCGTGAACGCCGTCGGCGCAATTCCCGTCTACCGGCCGAAGGACAACCCCGCGCTCGTCAGGCAGAACGCCAGCATGTTCCGCGCTGCGCACGAAGCTCTGCTCTCGGGCGACGCCGTCGGAATTTTTCCCGAAGGAATCAGTCACGACGGCCCCGCGCTCGTGCCCGTTCGCACGGGGGCCGCGCGAATCGCGCTCGGCGCCAGGTCGCGCCTGGGCCGCGAATTCCCAATCGTCCCCGTGGGACTCTTCCTCCGGAACAAGGAGGAGTTTCGCTCCGAGGCGCACGTGCTCGTCGGCGACGCCGTCGCCTGGAGAGACATCGCCGGCGCCGAGGATGATCCAGGCGCGGTTAAGGAATTGACGGCGCGCATAGACGAGTCGCTGCGCGGCGTCACGCTCAATCTGGACGACTGGGAAGACGCATCGCTAATCACCGCCGCCGAGGAGATCTACGTCGCCGAGCACGGCCTCGAGCCCGGGAACCGGAGTCAGGTCGAGCGATGGAGACTGGCGGCGGGCATACTCTCCGATGCCAGGCGCGCGGGAGACGCCGAGGCAGTGCGGCTCGCGCACGAGGTGCGCCGCCACGAGGACGCGTTGAATCTTCTCGGCCTTCGGCCGCGCGATCTCAACGCCGAAACGGATCTTCGCTCCGCGGCAGGCTGGTCCGCCCGCGGAGTCGCGCTGCCCGTCGCGATCGTGGTTGCAATCACGGGAGCACTGCTTTTCTGGGTGCCGTACCGGTTGACGGCTACGGTCGTCGGAAGCTCGGGCGCGGACGAGAACTTCCGCGCCTCGGCCAAGCTCGTCGCCGGCGCCGCCCTGTTCCTGGCATGGATCGGAATTCTCGCCGCGCTCGTCTGGCGCGTCGGTGGCTGGAAAGCGGGCGCTGTCGCCTTGGTGCTGCTGCCCGCCCTCGCAGTCGCGACCCTCGGGCTGCTCGAGCGATCGAGCGAGGCATGGCGCGACGTCAGGCGCTTTTTCCTGCTGCGCTCCAGCGCGCGCACGCTCGACGGACTTCGCTCGCGCCAGCGGGATCTTGCGCGAAGAATGAAGAGGTTGCGGGACGAAGCTGCGCCAGCGTCGCGCTGACGCAGGCGCGCTAAACGGCGCCGGAGAGAGGAAGCTCGAGCAGCTTGCGGGCCGGCTGCGGATCGCGCGTGTGATAGCACTGCAGGGAGTCAATCACGCACGTGCCACCTATCCGCACCGCGAGGAGCTCCCGCGCCGTTCGCTGGTCGAGCCGCGGGTACAGACTGAGCGTTACGTGCGGCGTAAACGAAAAACGAGCGCGCGCGAACGGCAGCCCGCACGTCGCGATCCGGTCGTGCAGCTCCCGCAGCTTGCCGTGCGGACTGAGGGAGATCACGACTATGTCGCTCTGCATGAACCGCATCGGGGCCCCGAACTCCAGCTCCAACGGCGCGGTCGTGTCGGTGACCGGACGGAGCAGCTCCTCCAGCTCGGCGGCCGTAGTCGAAGCCGGCAACGGCCCGACGCCCGACGATCCCGCCATGGTGACGTGCGGCGGCTTTGCGGCGGCGAGCTTTCTGTCGAACCGCGCGTTGATGTCCGCGATCTGCTTCGCCGCCTCGCCGTGGAGCTCCGCGAGGATGAAGATCCCGTTCAGCACGAGAGCAATTTAGCCCGCCGTCACTAGTCACTGGTCACCAGTCACTAGTAGCTTCCCTTATGCTCTCCATCGATCTCACCAACCGACGCGCGCTCGTCGCCGGAGTCGCCGACGACGCTGGTTACGGATTCGCCATCGCGAAGGCGCTGGCCGAAGCGGGCGCCACGGTCTGTGTGGCCACCTGGCCGCCGGCCCTCACCATCTTCAATAACCTGCTCGAGCGGGGGAAGATGGACGAATCTCGGACTCTCGCCCGCGGCGGACTGCTGGAATTCGAGAAGGTGTATCCGCTGGACGCCGCGTACGACACGCTCGCCGACGCGCCGGAGGATGTTCGCACCAACAAGCGGTACAGGGACAACGGTGACTTCTCCATCGAGGGGCTCGCCGCGCGCCTCCGCGGCGACTTCGGCGAGCGGCCGCTGGACATAGTGATCCACTCCCTTGCCAACGGACCCGAAGTGAAGAACCCCTTGCTCGAGACGAGCCGCTCCGGGTACCTCACCGCGGTGGGCGTGAGCGCGTACTCGCTCGTGTCCATGGTCTCGCGGCTCGGACCGCTGATGCGCCCGGAAGGATCGTTTCTCTCGCTCACGTACATGGCGAGCGAGCGGGTGATTCCAGGTTACGGCGGCGGCATGTCTTCGGCCAAGGCGGCGCTCGAGAGCGACACTCGCACGCTGGCCTTCGAGGCCGGACGCAAGTACGGCCTGCGCGTCAACACGATCTCGGCGGGCCCCCTCGCGTCACGCGCGGCCAGCGCGATCGGGATCATCGACAGAATGGTCGAGTACTGCGCGGAGAACTCACCGCTGCAGGGGCCTCTTACCGCGGCGGAAGTCGCGGCATCGGCGGCTTTTCTGGCGAGTCCGCTCGCCAGCGGAATCACCGGCGCCACCATCTACGTGGACAAGGGCTATCACGCGATGGGCATGGCGGTCACGAAGCTGTAGCACGTCGCCAGCGACCGCCGGCGCCGTATTTACGAAGCGGCTTTACGGCGCTCCGCGCGCTTCCGCTCGAGAACCTTTACGGAGATTAGTCGCTGATCCGCGCGGTCCACCGTCCCCGCCAGCGATTCGTCCTCCTGCCGCGCGCACCATCCCATTGAAAACGGGACGACGTGCGCCGACGCGGCCGACGCCTGCAGCCGCTGCACTACCTGCAGCACGATCGCCTCAAGGGCCGTAGGCAATACCGCCACGAACTCGTCCCCGCCGACCCGAACCACCACGTCGTTTCCTCGCAGCTGCCTCAGCAAAAACCGGCTGAGGTCCAGAAGCGCGGCGTCCCCGGCCGAATGACCGTGATGGTCGTTGTACACCTTGAAGTCGTCGATGTCGAGATAGATGCACCCCCAGGTCGTGACGGAACCGGCCTGAAGCTTCTCCTCGAGAGGCGCGAAGTAGCGCCGGTTGTAGCACCCCGTCAGCGGATCGCGCACGCTCAGCTCGACGAGCTGCTGCTCCAGCGCTTTCTGCGCGCTGATGTCCACCAGGATCCCATGGTAGAACAGCTCTCCCGTGTCCTCGTCGCGCACTACGTACCCGGTATCACGCACGTACCGCGTACCGCCGTCGGGGCGCTTCAGCTCGAACTCGAAGCTCCGCACCGATCCGTGGCTCTCGAGCAGCGCCTCTTCCTCCGACCTTCGGGCAGGGTCCATAAGCTGGTGCGCCTTGATGGCCTTGAGCTCTTCGACAGAGCCGACGCCTACCATATCCACGAACGCCTGATTGGCATCGAGGATCGCGCCGTCCGGCGTCGAGATGTAAATGCCCTCGCCCAGCTTGGACGCGAACTGCTGCAACGTCGCGGGATCCGACAGGCTGCGGTTCTTTTTCGGCTTGTCCTGCTCTGTCGGCATAACGCTCGGCATGTGTGTTGCCACCCTTCCTTGGCAACCCTAATGAGAGACTAACATGGCACCGGATAAACGAATGGAACAGGCTTCGTCGGAAACGGACAAAGACCGGATGGCGGATCAAGGACAGCGCTCGGGTCGGCCGAACCCCGGAAACCCCGCCGAAGACCACGAGCGCGAGCATAACCCCAGCTACGGCGGCGAAGGCGGCAAGCCTCGCACGAGCTCCGACGAAAGAGAGCCCACGAAGCCTGAATGACCTTCGCGTCCGCCGGGATTCACCACGTTACGGCGATCACCGGCGACCCGCAGCGCAACCTGGACTTCTACGCCGGAGTGCTGGGCCTCCGGCTGGTGAAGCGCACCGTGAATTTCGACGACCCGACCACGTACCACTTCTATTACGGAGATGAATCAGGGAGCCCGGGCTCGCTGATCACTTTCTTCGCGTGGCCCGGCGCGAAGCGTGGGCGTCCCGGTGCAGGCCAGGTCGGGGTCACGTCGTTTGCCATACCGCCGCGCTCACTCGGTTTCTGGCTGGAGCGCCTGATCCGCTACCACGTGGAATTCGAGCAGCCGAAAACCCGGTTCGACGACGAGCGGGTGATCGCGCTGAAAGATCCTGACGGTCTCTTGCTGGAGCTGGTCACGCACCCGTCGGCGGAGACGCGGCCGGAATGGTCGGACGGCCA
This sequence comes from Gemmatimonadaceae bacterium, assembly GCA_035527035.1. Lineage (GTDB taxonomy): Bacteria > Gemmatimonadota > Gemmatimonadetes > Gemmatimonadales > Gemmatimonadaceae > JACDCY01. The sequence goes on from DATLBG010000166.1 coordinate 8,619, forward strand.
GGTCGAGCAGGGCCACTCCATTAGAGGCATTCATTCCGTGACCCTGTGGGAAGACGGACATGAGCTTACCAGCCGGCTGCTGCAGGACTCGCTGGGCTTCGAGCTTATGCGGGAGCAAGGAAGCATCTATCGATTCGGTACGAGGGACGGAGGCCCGGCGTCGATAGTCGACCTGCGTGTGGTCCCCGGATTGTGGAGCGGAGCGGTGGGGGCCGGCGCCGTGCACCACGTCGCGTTCCGCACGCGCGACGACGCCGAGCAGATGGCCATTCGCGGCGCGCTCGCATCCCTGGGATCGAACATCACGCCACAGCTGGATCGCCAGTACTTCCAATCGGTGTACTTCCGCGAGCCGGGCGGCGCCCTGTTCGAGATCGCTACGGACGGCCCCGGCTTCACCATCGACGAGCCGCTGGAGACGCTCGGACGCGCGCTCGCGCTCCCGCCCTGGCTGGAGGATCGGAGATTCGAGATCGAGGCGCTCCTACCCGACGTTCGGCTCCCGCTCAAACTGCCGGGCCCGGCGGGATGATCCAGCCATGTGATTTCGTCCATCGCTTCGTTCCGTCGCCTTCCGGGTCGGCCGCGACGGTGATCCTGCTGCTGCACGGCACCGGCGGCAACGAAGAGGACCTCCTTCCGCTCGGTCGGGAGCTCTCCGATGACGCCGCCCTGCTGAGCCCGCGAGGCAAGGTGCTGGAAAACGGCGCGCCGCGGTTTTTTCGCCGTCTCGCCGAGGGCGTGTTCGACCTCGAGGATGTGAAGGCTCGCGCGGCGGAGCTCGCAACGTTCGTGGATTGCGCTTTGGACGAGTACTCGCTTCGCGGCGCGCGGGTAGTCGCGGTCGGGTATTCCAACGGGGCAAACATCGCGGCCGTGACGATGCTCCTTCACCCCGGGCGCATCCACGCGGCGGCACTGCTCCGGGCCATGGTGGTGCTGGAACCGCCCGCCGCGCCCGACCTCTCCGGAACGGACGTGCTGATATCCTCCGGGATCACGGATCCGATCGTTCCGGCCTCACACGTCCACCGGCTGGCGGACATCTTTCGCACGGCCGGCGCAGCCGTGGATGTCAAGGAGCAGCAGGCATCCCATGGCCTCGTCCGATCAGACATCTTTGACTGCGCCGGCTGGCTCGCTCGAATATCCCAGCGCTAGCCGCTCCCTTTTCGAAGTCTCAACTACCGATGACAGACATAGCTCCACCACCCGCCACGACCTCCTCGAAGCTCGAGCAGCTGGCGATCAACGCGGTCCGCGTCCTGTCCATGGACGCCGTGCAGAAGGCTGACTCCGGGCATCCCGGCACCCCGATGGCGCTCGCGCCTCTCGCGTACACGCTGTGGACGCGGCACATGCGATACGATCCTCGCGATCCATCGTGGCCCGACCGCGACCGGTTCGTGCTGTCAGCGGGACACGCTTCGATGCTGCTGTACAGCGTGCTCTATCTCACGGGCTATGACGTGTCGCTCGACGACATCACCCAGTTCCGGCAGTGGGAGAGCGCGACTCCGGGTCACCCCGAGCTCGGCTACACCCCCGGAGTAGAAACGACCACCGGTCCGCTCGGGCAGGGGCTGGGCAACGCCGTCGGGATGGCGATCGCGGAGTCGCACCTCGCCGCGACGTTCAGCCGCGACGGTCATTCCATCATCGATCACTACACGTACTTCATCGCCAGCGACGGGGATCTGATGGAAGGGATCTCGCACGAGGCTGCGTCGTACGCGGGGCACCTGCGACTGGGGAAGCTGATCGGCTTCTACGACGACAACCACATCACCATCGAGGGCAGCACCGACCTCACTTACAGCGACGACGCGTACAGCCGCTTCGACTCCTATGGCTGGCATGTGCAGCGCGTTGCGGATGTCAACGATCTCGGCGCGCTGGACGCGGCGATCGAGGAAGCGAAGGCGGAGACGCAGCGGCCGTCGCTCATCATCTGTCGCACGCACATCGGCTTCGGCAGCCCCAACAAGCGCGACACCGCGGAGGCGCATGGCTCGCCCCTGGGAGCGAAAGAGATCGAGCTGACCAAGCAGGCTCTGGAGTACCCTTCGCTGGATCCGTTTTACGTGGATCCCGACGCGCTCGCGCACTGGCGCGCCGCGGGTGAGCGCGGCACCGCGTTTCGCGCGGGCTGGGATCGCCGGCGAATGGCTTTCACGAAAGCCCACGCCGCTGCGTCCGCCGAGCTCGACCGGCGCCTTGCCGGCGACCTGCCGGAAGGGTGGGAGGACGCGATCCCCGTGTTTACGGAGAAAGACGGCAACGTCGCAAGCCGCGCCGCGTCGGGCGTGGTGTTGAACGCCAT
>DATLBG010000167.1:0-7057 GCA_035527035.1 Gemmatimonadaceae bacterium
ACCGTCGAGACCGTCGGTGATGTTCACTGCGTTGCTCGCGCCCGTCATCACGAACGTTACGAAGCCGACGTACAGCCAGCCAAGAATCTGCGACGCGGGCACGATCAGCATGTACTTGTAGAACGGCAGCGTCGTGGACGCACCAGGCAGCGTCGAGAGCGGAAACTTCCAGATGTAATACCCGATTGCGAAACCGAGGACGAGCTGGCCAAGGAGCTTCTGTGCTTCGACCATTCCGGTGTTCTGGCGGCCTTCGCGCTTCTGCTTGAGCTTGAGGAAGTCGTCCATGAACCCGATCACGCCCATCCACACCATGGCGACTAGCGCAATGATGACGTACCGGTTGTTGAGCCTCATCCAGAGCAGCGTCGGCAGGATCGTCGCGACGAGAATGATGAGGCCGCCCATCGTGGGCGTCTGGCTCTTGCTGCTGTGCCCGGCGGGAGTCCCCTCGCGCACCACCTGGTGCAGATTCATCGAGCGCAGCCGGCTCAGGATGAACGGTCCAACGACGAACGCCGTGAGCAGCGCCGTCATCGCGGCGCCCGCCGCGCGGAAGCTGATGTAGTTGAAAAGGCGGAGAAACCCGTAATCGCTCGAGAGCGGGTACAGCAGGTAGTTCAGCATTTCTCCGCCCACGTAGTGAGATAGGGTACCAGCCGCTCGAGCCGGACTCCGCGCGACGCCTTCAATAATATGAGCGCATCCGGCTTCAGCAGAGGCTCCAGCCGCGGCCACAGATCGTCAACGTCCTCCGCGGCTACGACGCGGGCTGTCCCCGCGGGCACTCCCTCCAGCGCGGCGGCGAAATCGCCGATCCCTGCCACGATGTCCGCGCCTGATTCCACCGCCAGCCTGGCGATGTCGGAGTGACACTGGGCGGCTCCCGGTCCGAGCTCCCGCATCGTGCCAAGCACGACCACGCGCTGCCGCGTGTCTCCCGCGCCGCGCACGAGCTCGATGGCTGCCCGCGCCGACCCCGGGTTCGAGTTGTAGGCATCGTTGATCAACGTCGCCTTGCCGAGCTGTTCCCATGCCGTGCGCATCCTGGGCTGCGGCATTGCCGCGATCCCGCGCGCCGCGTCCTCCATCGTCACGCCGCACGACCTCGCGACCGCGAGCGCGAGCATCGCGTTGCGCAGGTTGTGCGCGCCGCGCAGCGGTGAGCGCACGGTCGCGCCGTCGATCTCGATCTCTCCCAGCCCGTCGGGCCCGATGCGCCACGCCCGCGCGCGCAAATCCCCTTCGTCCAGGCCCGTGCTCACTACCGAGCGCGCCCGCGCCCGGGCGGCTTCAACCAGCTCGGGCTGCGATGCGGGGGCGATCCCGACCTCGACTCCGTCGTAGCAGGCGGCCTCCTCGCGCAGCACGCCCGCAAGATCTCCCAATCCCTCGAGGTGCTCCTCGGCAACGCTCGTCACCACCGCGATGTCGGGCCCGGCGATCTCGCGGAGCAGCGCGACTTCACCCGGCAGGCTGGTGCCCAGCTCGACGACGGCAATGTCCGAGTCCCGCGGGATGGAGAGAATCGTGAGCGGAACTCCGATCCGGTTATTCAGGTTGCCGGTCGTAGCATGAACGGCGAGACGCGATCCCAGCGCAGCGCGGATGAGATCCTTGGTGCTCGTCTTCCCGTTGCTCCCCGCGACTCCCACCACCGGCTTGCCCCACGCCTTTCGCCAGAACGCCGCCAATTGACCGAGTGCAACGAGCGTGTCGGGAACCTGATAAACCGGCACACCCAGCGACGCGCCGCGCGGAAGTTGCGAGGCGACGACCGCGACGGCCCCGCGCTCCACCGCGGCCGAGAGATGATCGTGCCCGTCGAACGACTCACCCTTGAGCGCGACGAAGACGTCGCCGTGCGAGATCGTGCGGGTGTCGGTGGAGACGGCGCGAATCGGCGTTTGGCCGCCCGGCCCCGCACCCAGCGCGGCAGCGACGCGATCGAGAGTCCAGAAGACAACTGTCATCGGGACGCCCCGAGAATCTCGCCCACGATGACCTTCTCATCGAAGGGGTAATGCGTCGTGCCGCGGATCTGATACGTCTCGTGGCCCTTGCCGGCGATCACCACGACGTCGCTCGATTGGGCCACTTCGATGGCGCGCTCGATGGCCGCGCGCCGGTCCTCGATGCGCTCATATTTCCCCGCTGGCATGCCGGCGACGACGTCGTTGATTATCTGCTCCGGATTTTCCGTTCTGGGATTGTCGCTCGTTACGATGGCGACGTCCGCCAGCTTCGACGCGATCGCGCCCATGAGCGGACGCTTGCCCTTGTCCCGGTCGCCACCGCATCCGAAGACGACCACGAGCCGGCCCGCGCACATCGGCTTGAGCGCCTTCAGCACGCGCTCCAGAGCGTCCGGGGTGTGCGCGTAGTCACGAATAATAGTCGGACCCCTGGCGAGTTTCTCCAGGCGACCCGGTACCTGCGGCGCGGTAGAGAGGCGCGAAGCGACCATGGGGAGCGGCACGCCGACCTGCAGCGCCACAGCCGCGGCCGCCGCGGCGTTCTCGACGTTGAAATCCCCGATCAGAGGCAGCCTGACCTTTTGTGATTTTCCGGCATACGTCAGCTCGAAGTCGGCACCCGCCAGCGTGTATCGCACCGCGGGCGATACTTCCAGCTCGCCACCCTTTCCGAACACGAACTTCCCTGGCGCCGCGGGCAGATTGGCCCACGCGGCCTCTCCCGCGTTGATGAAGGCGACTCCGTCCGGAGAGAGATAGGAAATCAGCTTCGCCTTCGCCGCGAAGTACGCCTCCATTGTCCCATGGTAGTCGAGATGATCGCGCGTGAGGTTGGTAAAAACGGCCGCCGCGAAGCTGAGCCCAGTCACACGACCTTGATCGAGACTGTGCGACGAGACTTCCATCGCCACGGTCCGCACCCCGGCATCCACGAGGACGCGGAGGACCCGCTGAAGCTCGACCGGCCCCGGCGTGGTCAAGCCCGCGCCTCCCGGGCTCGGCTCGCCCTGGGCGCCGACCAGTACACCCAATGTTCCGATGGAAGCGGCCGGCGCGCTCTTTTCGTGCAGCAGCGCGCGCAGCAGCGCAGTCGTGGTGGTCTTGCCGTTGGTTCCGGTGACTCCGATCAAACGCAAACTCTTCGCGGGATGACCGTACGCCGCGCCCGCAGCCACGGCGGCCGCCGCGCGGGAGTCGCTCACGACCAGCGACGGGAGCTTCGTCAATGAAGCATCCTCGACGATGGCCAGCGCGGCGCCCGCGTCAGCCGCCGCGGCCAGAAACCCGTGACCGTCGGCCGCCGAGCCCCGCACCGCCACGAACATGGATCCCGGGGTCACTGCCCGGCTGTCGTCGGTGATTCCGGTCGCCGCGTCGGGCAACCGGCCAGGCGTCTTCACGAGCAGCCCGGCTTGGCGAAGCGCGTCGGCGATGGCGCCGACGTCAACTGTCATTGCTGGTGCGTGAGGGTCACGACACTGCCCTGAGCGACTAGCGTGCCCGCGGCCGGGTACGACTGCAACACGGCTCCTGGCGTGAGGCGCACCCGGAATCCGGCAACGTGCAGCGCGCCGACGGCCGCGCGCAGCGTCAGCCCGGAGACGTCCGGCACTACGCGCGGCTGGCTCTGCGGGTCCTTCGAGGCCACCGGCGCATGCGGGAGACGCACGACCACGCGGCGCGCGGGCGTCTCGGCTTTCGCGGCGGGTGCGGAAGGTCGTTGCACAACCACGCGCGGCGCGAAAGACGAATCCGCCGGCGTCGCCGCCATCGGCGCGGTGACCGTCGGCGCGTCGGGCACACGCGCGGTCATGAGCGCGTTTCGATCGAGAGCCGCATCCCTCGCGGCGAGCGCGGCCTGGAGCACGACGCGACTCACCGGCGCCGCGGTCTCTCCGCCGTAAATGGCGCGCTTCGGATTATCGAGCTTCACCACAACGACATACTGCGGCTTGTCGCCGGGAAAGAGTCCGACGAATGAGGCCGTGTAGCTGCCCGGCACGTAACCCTGTCCCCCCGAAGCGCGACGCGCCGTGCCGCTCTTGCCACCGACCAGGAAGTTCGCGAGATCGGATTTCACGGCCGTGCCGCTGTCCACGACAGCTACGAGCATGCGCTGAATCGTCGCGGCCGTCGCGGGGGAGAAGACGCGCCGGAGCACGCGCCGCCTGCGCTCGTACACGACGCGCTCACCGTCGCGCACCTCGCGCACGATCTGCGGCTCGAGCAGCTCGCCGCCATTGGCGATCGCGGCGTAGGCGGCGGCGAGCTGGAGCGGAGTCACGGCGATCTCGTATCCCATCGCGAGCGCGGCGGCCGACGTGCGGGACCACCGGCGCGGCTCGCGGAGCGTGCCCGACGCCTCGGCGGGAAGCGCGACTCCCGTCGGCGCGCCGAAGCCGAGATCGCGCAGCAGCTCGTACTTGGCGCGCGGGCTCAGCCGGTCGGCGAAGCGCACGATCCCGATGTTGCTGGAGAAGCGGATCACGTCGGTGAGCGACAGCGACGCAGCCTTGTGGATGTCGTGAATTACCCGCCCCTCGAGCTCCATTTTCCCGTTATAGGTCTCGATGACTTCTTCGGGAGTAGCGAGCCCGCGCTCGAGCAGCGCCGCGGCGATGAACGGCTTCAACGTGGATCCCGGCTCGAACGGCTCTGTAATCGCCGTGTTGGCGAGCGCGGTGGGATCAGCCCGGTTGCTCGCGAGCGCGAGAACTTCGCCCGTGTGGGGATTCATCACGACGATGTCGCCGCCGCTGGCTTCCAGGCTGTCCACGGCCTGCGCCAGCGCGCGCTCGGCGATCTCCTGCAGATCGCGGCTCAGCGTGAGGGCGACGCTCGCCCCGCGGGCCGCGTCACTCGAGGGATTCGCGATGGTCCTGCCCCGCCGGTCCCGCGCCAGCCGCAAGGTCGCGCTGTCTCCGCGCAGCAGCGTATCGAGCGCGAGCTCCACTCCGTCGAGCGCTGCTCCCGAAGGATCGGTGCGACCGACCACCTTCCGGATACCGGCGTAGTTCGAGTACACCCGGTCGAGCACGACCGTCGAATGCACGCCGGCCATGGGGAGAAGTCCCGCTACGGCTTCCGGAGGGTACGCGCCCGGTATCTGCACCCATTTGCGCGTTGTATCCACCGCCCGGCGAACCCACATCGCCGGCACGGCGGCCTGGGTCAGCATGCGCGCGGTAGCGGTTCGGTTGCGCAGCTCGCGCGGGGCGATGCTGAGGCTGCGCAGCTCGCGGGTCTCGACGAGCACGTTTCCGGTGGCGTCCAGTATGGCGCCGCGCGTGGCCGGCGCGGACGCCGAGACGAAGTGCTGCCGCTCCGCGCGTGCCGCCCACTGGTCGTGCTCGATCAGCTGCACCTGCGCCGCGCGCCCAACGAGGGCGAGCGCAAACAGCAGCAGCGCGGCGTGCACCACGCCGGTCCGGCTAGGGAGCCGCAGCGCCATCGGGCCTCCGCTCGAGAATTATCATCTGGCCGTCGGAAGGTACCCGCATGCCGAGCCGTTGCTCCGCAATGGGAGCGAGCTTCTCCCTGCTCGACGCTCCGCGTATGTCACGGGCGAGCCTCGCGCGGTCGCCCTCCAGCTGCAGCCGCGCCTGATCCAGCTCGCGCATTTCGCGGGCGCCGGCTATCCCGACGCTGCGCCGCCAGATGACGAGCGACGCGAGCAGCACGAACGCGACGAGCACCAGCGCGACCAGTGACCGGCCGCGCAGTGCTACGCGGCTTTTCGCCATCCCCGCAATCTCGCGCTGCGCGCGCGTGGATTCCTGGCGCTCTCCCCCGCCCCCGGCCTGATCGCCCGCTTGGTCATCACCGTTCCGACTGCCTTGCCTCCGCATGCGCAACGCGGCAGCAGCGGCGGGCAGGTGCACGCCTGACTCCAGTCGCGCATTGCGTGCTTCACTATTCGGTCCTCGCCGGAGTGGTATGCGATCACGGTGAGCACGCCGCCGGGGTTGAGCCGGTCGCGCAGGTCTGGAAGCGCGCGCTCGAGCCCTGCGAGCTCGTCGTTCACCGCGATTCGCACGGCCTGGAACAGTCGCGCGAAATCGGGCGCGCCGCTGCGCGGACCGAGCACCGCGCGTATCGCGCCGACGAGGTCGTCGCTGATCACGAAGGGGCGCGTCGAGCGGCGGCGCGTCACCTCGCGCGCGAGCCGGAACGCCCGCGGCTCGTCGCCGTACTCGCGAAAGATCCACGCGAGCTCCTGCTCCTCCATCGTGTTGAGCAGCGTCGCGGCGTCGCTGAGGGCGTCAGCTCCCATGCGCATGTCGAGCGGGGCGCCGTCGCGGAAGGAGAAGCCGCGTGCCGCTGCGTCGATCTGGTGGGAGGACACGCCGAGATCCAGGAGTATCCCGTCGAACGTCCTGTCCCGCAGCTGCGGCAGCTCGGATATCGCCGCGTAGTTGCCGACGTGCGCCTGAAATCTTGCGTCGGTATCGGGGCGGAGCCGCTCGCAAGCCGCGGCGACCGCGGCGGGGTCGCGATCGAGGCCCGTCACGCTGGCGCCCGTCTCGAGAATCGCCGCGCTGTGTCCGCCGCCGCCGAGCGTGCAGTCGAGCACGAGCTTCGCGCCCGCGAGCGTCTCGAGTACTTCGTCCACCAGCACGGGGGCGTGGTAGGCGGTATCCCAGCGTCCATCAGGCGGGCGGACATCGGCGGTAGGCGCTGTTGCGGACATGCCTCGGACGGGAGACGGATCGAATGCGTCAATATAGCAAAAGCCCGCCGTCGCAGGGCGACGGCGGGCTCGGTGCTGATTGCTACCTGGTGCCTATCTGCAGAACTGTCTGATCATCTGCGTGACCGGCGCCTCAAACTGCGGGAGCGCTCCCAGCAGCTGACTGGTCGGCTCGGGAAACTCCTCACGACCCGCGGGCACGTTAGCCCGGGCGGTCACAAGCGACGACTGGGCCAGCCGCGCCAGCTCGCAACTACGCGTCTGGGAGGCCTCGGTCACCGCCGACTGCGCGATGGAAAACGCGGAAGCTCCGAGAAGGAACTGCGCGGCATTGCTCTGCGACAACCGATTGGACAGCTCGAGGAATCTCACCGCGCGCTGGAAATCGGCG
>DATLBG010000168.1:0-11402 GCA_035527035.1 Gemmatimonadaceae bacterium
GGCGCTCAACGAGGCGCTGCTCGCCTGGCCGCCGGGGTTCCAGCCGCACCGCAACATCGCGCGCTCCCTCGGCCGCCGCCGCGAGGCGATGGGCGGCGCGCCGGCGATCGACTGGGGACACGCCGAGGCGCTCGCCTTCGCGTCGCTGCTCGGCGACGGCGTCGCGGTGCGCATCACCGGCCAGGACGCCGAGCGCGGCACCTTCTCGCACCGTCAGGCGGTGCTGCACGACATGGAGACGGGCCAGACCTACACCCCGCTCCAGCATCTCCCCGACACGAAGGGCCGCTTCGAGGTCTACAACAGCCCGCTCGCCGAGACGGCGGTGATGGGCTTCGAGTACGGCTTCAGCACCGCGGCGCCCGGCACGCTCGTGCTCTGGGAGGCGCAGTACGGCGACTTCGTCAACGTCGCACAGCCGATCATGGACCAGTTCCTCTTCGCCGACCGCGCGAAGTGGGGGCAGGACTCCGGGCTCGTGCTGCTGCTGCCGCACGGCTACGAGGGCGGGGGACCGGAGCACTCGAGCGCGCGCCTCGAGCGCTTCCTGCAGGCGTGCGCCGAGAACAACATGACGGTCGCGTATCCGTCCACGCCCGCGCAGTACTTCCACATCCTCCGCCGTCAGGCGCGGCGCGACCCGCGGCGCCCGCTCGTGCTGATGCAGCCGAAGTCGCTGCTCCGCATGCCGGAAGCGGCCGCGAAGGTCGAGGATCTCGTGAGCGGCGCGTTCCGCCCGGTCGTCGACGATCCGGTGGCGTCGCAGAAGCGCGAGCAGGTGCGGCGCCTCGTCTTCTGCACGGCGAAGATGTACTACGACCTCGCCGCGGCGCGGAAGGACGACGCCGTCGCGCTGATCCGCGTGGACGAGCTGTATCCCTGGCCGCACGAGGAGATCGGGCGCGTCGTGGACCTCTATCCGGCGGTCGAGGACGTGGTGTGGGCGCAGGAGGAGCCGAAGAACATGGGCGCGTGGACGTACGTCGCGCCGCTGCTCCGCGTCTCCACCGGCGACGCGCTGATCACGCGTTACATCGGGCGTCCCGAGCGCGCGAGCCCGTCGGAGGGTTATGCCGCCGCGCATGCCGCCGAGCAGAAGCGCATCGTTACGTCGGTGTTGTCACTCGCGCAGCCGGCGCGCGGTCGCAGGAGCGCCGTGGCATCGTCGTGAGCCGCGCGCTCGCCGTCTTCGTTCTCGCGCTGTGGCTCGGGGCGCCCGAACTCCGCGCGCAGGACCACGGCGCGGCGGCGCTCGCTAACGCCGTAGCTCTGTTGGGTCCGGACGTCCCGCGCGTACTGTACATCGCCGCGCACCCGGACGACGAAGACGTGCGGCTCATCACCTGGCTCTCCCGCAGCGGCCGCGCGGAAGTCGCGTACCTATCACTCACGCGCGGCGACGGCGGCCAGAACCTGATAGGCGACGAGCTCGGCGAAGCGCTCGGCGTGCTGCGGACGGAGGAGCTGCTCGCCGCGCGCCGCGTAGACGGCGCCAAACAGTACTTCACGCGGGCCTACGACTTCGGCTACTCGAAGAGCGCCGAGGAGACGTACACCCACTGGCCGCACGACTCGCTGCTCGCGGACGTCGTTCGCATCGTGCGGTCGTTCCGGCCGCACGTGATCGTGGCAACCTTCTCCGGCACGCCGCGGGACAATCACGGGCAGCATCAGGTTTCGGGGCTGCTCGCGCGCGAGGCGTTCGATCTCGCCGGGGACGCTGCCCGGTTCCCGGCCGCCCAGTTTGGTGCGCCGTGGACTCCGCTCAAGCTGTACCGCAACGCCGGCTTCTATCCCGACGGGCCGCACGTCAGCATGAACGTCGGCCAGTACGACCCTTTGAGCGGCATGTCGTACGACCAGATCTCGAGCATCAGCCGCGCGAATCACAAGTCTCAGGGTTTGCGCGGGAACTACCGGCTCGGCGAAGTGCTGGTGCGCTACTATAGGGAGGTTTCGCGCCTCACGCCGGAAACTCCACGCGAGCAGGAGCGGTCGATCCTCGACGGGCTCGCGTCCGGCGGCGGCGCGAACGGGAATGACGCCCGGGCGGTGGTGGACGTTCGCACCCCCGCATCGGCGCTGGCGTACGTCGCGGCGCACGCGCCAAACGGAGAATCCGGCCGCGCGCGATACGACAGGGCCGCGATCGCGGCCTCCGGCCTGGCGTTCGAGGCGATCGCGCCGCGCGCGTTCGTCGCGATCGGCGACAGCATCGTCATTGACTTCGCGCTGCACAATCGCGGGACCATCCCGGTGCGGATCGACTCGGCGGCGGGCGCGTTTCCGTCGGACGTGATCGCGCCCGGCAGGACCGTGCGCTGGAAGGCCGCGCTGCGGCCGGCGCGCAAGCAGGAGCCGTGGTGGCTCCAGCGTCCGCGCAACGGCGACATGTTCGCGGACACGCCTCCGGCGGCATCCGACGACGTGATCGCGCAGGCTGGTTGGCCGCGCGTGAAGGTAAGCGTGACGGGACTCAAGGTTCCGGTGCTGATGACCGCGCGCCCGACTTACAGATTGAGCGAGGGATTCTTCGGTGACGCGATCGCGCCGCTCGTTGCCGCGCCGGGATTGACGGTCACCCCTTCACTGGGGCATTCGTTCGTGAAGGCCGGCGCCCGCGTGGACCGCGAGGTGTACGTGAGCGTCCGGTCGAGCTTCGATTCCGCGCGGGGCGCGATCGTCCGGATCGCGCTGCCACCAGGACTGACCGCGACTCCCGCGGTCGCCCAGCTCACGCTCGCTCCCGGCGCCACGCAGACGGTGGTCTTCCGCGTAACGGGCACCGCGCCCGCCGGGGACCACAGGCTCAGGCTCAGCGCGGAATCGAACGGCGTCGTCTTCAATGAAGCGGTTCGGACGATCGATTACCCGCATGTCGCGCTTCAGCAGATGTACGCGCCCGCGGAAGTGCTGCTGCATGCGGTGTCCGTGCAGATTCCGGCCGATCTCCGCGTCGGGTACATAGCGGGCAAAGCCGATCCGGGGCCGCAGGTGCTGAGGGAGCTGGGCGTCCAGGTGACGCTCATCGAGCCCGCCGAGATTCCGCGGCTGGACCTGTCGCGCTTCTCCACGATCGTCGTCGGCCCGCGGATGTACGAGGCGAGCGCGGACCTGGTGGAACACAACGGCCGGCTGCTCGAGTACGCGAGCAACGGTGGACGCCTGGTCGTGCAGTTCGGCCAGTACATGATGGCCGGTCCAGGAATTCTGCCGTACCGCATCACCATCAGCCGTCCGCCGGACCGCGTCACCGACGAGCGCGCGCAGGTGACTATCACCGATCCTACGGCCAGCGAGCTCACTCATCCGAACCGCATCAGCGCGGCGGATTTCGAGGGGTGGGTGCAGGAGCGCGCCACGTTCATGCCGGACGAGTTCGATCCGCGCTACCGCACGATGCTCGCAATGAACGATCCCGGCGAAGAGCCGGTGCGGAGCTCCATTCTCGTCGCGCCGCTGGGGACGGGCAGGTACGTGTACGTGACTCTTGCGCTTTTCCGCCAGCTGGAGGAAGGGCTGCCGGGCGCGGTGCGGCTGTTCGTGAATTTGTTGACGCCGTGAGGGGAGCTATTGGCTGTTGGCTATTGGCTGTTGGCTTCCTCGGCGCGTGCGCCGGCGATGGGCGCACGGTGCTTACCGTCTACTCGCCGCACGGAAAAGATCTGCTCGGATATCTCGAAGCCGAATTCGAGAAGGCGCATCCGGCGATAGACGTGCAGTGGGTGGACATGGGATCGCAGGAGGTGCTGGACCGCGTGCGGGCGGAGGCGGCGAATCCGCAGGCCGACGTCTGGTTCGGGGCGCCGGCCGAGGCGTTCGATCGCGCGGCGAAAGAGAACCTGCTGCAGCCGTACCGTCCCAGGTGGGCCGCAGCCGTGGACGCTGGAGCCCGCCACCCGCAGGACATGTGGTACGGCACGTACCTCACCCCGGAAGTGATCGGGTACAACAGCGAGGCTCTGACTGCGTCGGAAGCGCCGCAGGACTGGGACGACGTCGTTGATCCGAAGTGGAAGGGGAAGGTTCTGATCAGGGATCCGGTCGCGTCCGGCACGATGCGCGCGATATTCGGCGCGATCATGCTGCGGTCAATCGCGCGGACGGGATCGGAGGAAGCGGGGTACGAATGGCTGCGCAAGCTGGACGGGAACACGCGCGAGTACGTGCTAAATCCCACGATCCTTTACCAGAAGCTGGGACGGCGCGAAGGAATCGTCACGCTGTGGGACATGCCGGACATCGCAACGCTGCAGCAGCGGACGAAGATCCCCGTGAGCTACGTGATCCCGGCGAGCGGCACGCCGCTGCTCGTGGACGCGATCGCGATAGTGCGCGGAACCGACCAGCGCGATGCCGCGCGCATGTATTACGAATTCGTCACGAGCCCGGCAGTGCTGCTCGCATCCGCCCGGCAGTTTCTCCGCATTCCCGCCAGAACCGACCTGCCGGCGGACTCCATGCCCGCGTGGATCCGGGAAGCCAACGCCCGCATCAAGCCGATGCCGATGGACCACGAGGTGCTTGCGCGCGATCTCGACCGGTGGATGAAATACTGGGACGCCAACATCCGAAACCAATCGCACCGTAGGTGACCGATGCGTGAGGCAGCGGCAGCGGCCGGCGCTGGCGACACGCTCTCGCTTCGCAACGTCACGCGCCGGTTCGGGACGCACGCAGCGGTGGACGACGTTTCCCTCGACGTGGCGCCCGGCGAGCTGCTTGCACTCGTGGGAGCGTCGGGCTCCGGCAAGACGACCACGCTGCGGATCGCGGCGGGATACGAGCAGCCCGATAGCGGCTCCGTCCTGATCGGCGAGCGGGACATCACGGCGCTTCCGCCGCAGAAGCGCTCCTTCGGAATGGTGTTCCAGCATTACGCGCTTTTCCCGCACATGAGCGTCGAGCAGAATGTAGCGTTCGGCCTCGAGGCGCGAGGCGTCCCGAAAAAGACCCGGCTCGAGCGCGCGCGATCGGCGCTCGAGCGCGTGGGGCTCGGCGGCGCAGGCGAACGTCCCGTGCAGTCGCTGTCCGGCGGCGAGCAGCAGCGCGTTGCCGTGGCACGCGCCCTGGTGATCGAGCCGCGCGCGCTGCTGCTCGACGAGCCGCTTTCCAACCTCGACCCGGTGCTCCGGCAATCGATGCGCGACGATCTGAGCGCGCTGCTGCGGCATGCGAACGTGCCGGCGCTGCTGGTGACGCACGATCAGGAAGACGCATTCGCGATCGCGGATCGCGTGGCGCTGTTGAGCCGCGGACGGATTCTTCAGAACGGGTCGCCCGCGGAGCTGTACAACAATCCTGCGTCGCTGGATGTGGCGCGGTTCATCGGGCGCGGCGCTGTTTTTCCATGCTCGATGACCGGAGATCGCGCGGTCGTGACCGTCGACGGGCGCGCTCTGTCGTTCCCGGTGCTCAATGCGTCGGCGCCTGCCTCGAACAGGCTTCACGCGATCCTGCGGCCCGAGCATCTGGAAATGACCGGCAGCGGCGCGAGCGACGCCTGGCCAGGGGTCGTGCTCGCGCGCCGGTTCGCCGGATCGTCAGTCATGTACCGGGTCGAGCTCGCGCCGGAAACGGTCGTCGAAGTCTCCGGCGGCGACGACCGGGCGGGCATCGGCTCGCGCGTAGGTGTGAGACCGCGCGGCGCGCCCGTCCCGGTGGTCGGGGAGTAGAATGCGACGACCGGCGGCCGGGACCTGGCTGCTCGCGGCTCCCGTTCTTGCTTTGCTGTTGTGGACGGTGCTATACCCGAACGCCGCGGTCATTATTGGAAGCTTCGAAGGTGGACTGCAGCACTGGCGCGAGTTTCTGGCCAGCCCCGCCGATCGTGAGGCGCTAAGGAGCACGCTCGTCATCTCGGTCGCTTCGGTGTTCGCGTCACTCGTCATCGGCGTGCCGCTCGCGTTTCTGCTGACGCGGTTCGAGTTCCCCGGCAGGCGCGCGCTCCGAATCGTCGCGACGCTACCCGCCGCGCTGCCGCCGCTGGTCGGTGTGATCTCCTTTCTCTTCCTTTACGGCGAAAGCGGAGTCGTCACTCGAGCGGTGCAGAACCTGTTCGGAATGGAGGCGTCTCCATGGAGACTCACCGGATTGTGGGCGATCGTGTTTGTGCACGCCTACACGATGTACGTCTTCGTCTTCCTCTTCGTCTCCGCCGGGCTAGAGCGGTTCGACACCAGTCTCGACGAGGCCGCGGCCGGACTCGGCGCGTCGCCGCGACATCGCCTGCGCCGCGTGACGCTGCCGCTGCTGCTCCCGGCGATCGCAGGATCCATGCTGCTCGTGTTCATGAACTCACTCGCTTCCTTCTCCGCGCCGTACGTGTTCGGTGGAGGGATCCGCGTGCTGTCTACGCAGATCCTGGCGTCCAAGCTGAACGGCGCGATGGGCCTGGCGTACGTGGAGACAACCGTGCTCGCGCTCAGCGCCATCGCCGCGCTCGGCCTCTTTCGCCTGCTCCAGCGAAAGCGCAGAGTGGTCAGCACGGGCAAGGGAACCGTCACGCGCCGCGTCATAAGATCGCGATCGCTGCAGGTGCTGCTGGCCGTGGCGGGGGCGCTCATTGTGATCGCGCTGATCTTGCCGCACTTGATGGTGATTCTCGTGTCGTTCGCGCGCGACGGAGTTTGGACCACCCAGGTGCTGCCGCCCGAGTACACGCTGGACAATTACCGCCGCCTGGCGACCGACGCGCAGCTCTGGCGACCCATCTCCAACAGCGTCATGATGGCGCTCATCGCTACCGCGGCGAACATCATCGTGTGCTTCATCGCCGCGTACCTGCTGGTGCTGCGCCGGTTCAGCGCGCGGCCGCTGTTGGGCCTTCTCGTCGCGCTCCCGTGGGCGATCCCGGCGACGGCGATCGCGCTCGGGTTGGCGGCGACATTCAATCAAAATGATCTCTCCACCGGCCGCATCGTGCTGGTAGGAACGTTCTGGATCTTGCCGCTCGCGTACTTCATCCGAAACATTCCGCTCGTGGCCACTGCCGCCGAGAGCTCGCTGAGGCAGCTCGATCCCGCACTGGAGGACGCCGCGCGCGGCTTGGGCGCGTCATGGTGGCTCACGATGCGAAAGGTGGTGATCCCCGCGGCGCGTCCGGGGCTGATCGCGGGTGGTCTGCTCGCGGCGGTCACGGCCGTCGGGGAATTCGTCGCCAGCATCGTGCTGTACACTCACGCCAACCGGCCAATCTCCATCGAGATCCTCGCGCAATTGCGCGCGCTCGCGTTCGGCACCGCCGCGGCCTACAGCGTGCTCCTCATTCTGCTCGTGCTGGCCATGGCGATAGGCGCAAGGACGGTCGAAGAGCAGTACGCCTGACCACACGCGGCCGGACCACTGTCAGCAGCCGCTTCCCTGCGAGGGGGCCACGGCTGTCAGCAGCGCCTGGAAGCGGGGGTCGCCGCGGATCACATCGAACGGAGCATCGCAGCGCAGGTGCAGCTGGAAGTGCAGGTCCGCTCGCGGCTCGTGCTGTTCGATCCACCTGACGGCTTTCTCGCGCTCGGCCAAAGCGGCATAGGCGTGGGCCAGGTAAATCGCCGTGTGATGCGGCACCGGCGCGTACCCTGCCGCCAGCGACTCGGCGCGCTGAAGTATTTCGCGGGCTCTGGATACCCGTCCAGCGCTCGCCTCGGCCAGCGCCACGCCCGCCATGCCATCGACGATCTCGACACCGGTAGTAAGCCGGCGAGTGGCGTCGAACGCTGCGATGGCGCGCGCGAAATCGCCGCGGGCCACCGCAATCTGACCTGCGGTCGTTCGGCCGAGGACATAGGTCGGGTCCAGCGCTACGACACTGTCCGCCCACACTGCGGCGCTGTCGAACCGGCGTTGCCAATAGTGGCCGAGCGCCAGGAATGCCACGCCCTGCTCGTACGATGGCTTCAGCGCCACGCTGCGACGCCACGCTCTCACCGCTTCGTCCATGTGCCCCGTCTCCGCCAGGGAAATGGCGAGCACATGCCAGCTTTCAACATTTGAAGAATCGAGCTCGAGCGCGCGTCGGACCGCACGGAAAGTGGCTGCGCGTTCGGTGGGATCGATCTGGCGATTGACCAGCGCTTGCGTGAGCCACACGTCCGCGCTGCCTGGATCCGCGGCCATCGCGCCTTCGGCCGCGGTGACTGCGCGCTTGAGCATGCTGTCCCGTGGAATCCCCGCGATCGCGAATGCACGCTCGTACGCGCGAACGTAGGTCTTGGCGAGTCCTGTCCAGGCCTCCGTGTACGTAGAGTCGCGCGTGATTACGTCGTTGAAGGAAGCGATCGCCTCGGCGGCTCCGGCCGGTGTCCGCCGGTGATAGCCGCGCACGCCCCGCGTGTACAGCGCAACCAGCGCCGGATCTCTGGGACCCGTGCTGCCGGGTCGCAGAAAGAGCCACGAGCTCACGCCAACCACCGCGACGACGAGCGCGCCGGCCAGAATATGGAGGGCACGGCGGCGGTTCAGCGGCAGGCGCTCGACCGCATTTGATGCATCCGCTGCGAGCGCTTCGGTGAACGCGCCGACGTCTTCGAAACGATCCGCGGGAACGCGCTCCAGTCCGCGCAGGATTGCGCGCTCCATTCCCGGCGGAACAGCGGGGCGGACGGGACGTATTGGCCGCGGCGCTTCCGCGAACCGGCGCGCAATTGTCGCCGAGGCTGTCGCACCCGTAAACGGCGGCTCACCCGCGAGCATTTCGTAGAGCACGGTGGCAAGGCTGTACTGATCGCTGCGCGCATCCACTGGACCTGCGGACGCCTGCTCGGGACTCATGTACGCCGGAGTTCCGATCGCCAGCCCGGCGCTCGTCAGGCGGTCGCCGCCGAGCTCCATCAGCGCTTTGGCGATCCCGAAGTCCACGACGTAGACGTGTCCATCCACCAGGAGCACGTTCTCGGGCTTGATGTCGCGGTGCACGATTCCCTGGCGGTGCGCGTGCTGTAATGCGTCCGCGATGCCGGTCGCAATGCGGACTGCTTCCGCTATCGGCAGCTGCCCCTCGCGCTTGAGCCGCCCGCGCAGCGACTCGCCTTCGAGGTACGGCATTGCAAACCACGGCAGCTCGGTACCTTCACCGCCGGGTACAGAGCCGGAATCGAACACCGGCACGATGTTCGGGTGCTGCAACCCGGCGGTCAGGCGAATCTCTCGAAGAAAACGATCCACGCCGATCGCGCCGGCGAAGTCCGCGTGCAGAAGCTTGATCGCGACCGCACGGTCGTGCCGCAAGTCCCGCGCAAGCCATACCGTACCCATGGCGCCTTCGCCGAGCTCGCGCACCAGCTCATACTTGCCGGCGAGCGCGGCCGCCAGGCGGGCGTTCATGTCGAATGCTTCGTCAGACCGAATCCAACTCTGGTCACGGGCTCTGGATGCGCTCCGGATCGCGCCTGAACTCGCTCCAGTCGGACAGCCGCATCGATTCGACTTTTGCGCTCGGACCAATCACAAAGCTCGCGAACGACCAGCCCATCATCGGATCGCGCCATGTGATGCGGAACGTGTCGTAGTGCCAGTGGGCGACATCGCCCATCCAGGAAGCTCCCGCATCGGCGACCAGCTTGGTCCCTTCGAGGCGGATGCTGATCTGGCCGTACAGGCTGTCGGAGTAGGTTCCGGCGTAGCGCTCCAGCGCCAGCGACGGGCGCGTTCCGCCGATCCTGTCCGCGGCCAGCTTCCGCTCGATGGAATCTGCGCGGGCAATGCCGTCGCGGCGGAGCGTCAGAAATACGCGGGACCAGTCGGTCGGCGTGCCGCCGAGCTGCATGTCCCAGACGCGCCGCATGACGGCCGACGTCAGCAGCACCTGGTTCATGTTGACCAGGACGACTATGCCAAGCTTCTCCTCGGGCATGAATCCAACAACCGAGCTCATGCCGTCCAGGTTTCCGGCGTGCCAGAATATTCTGCGCCCTCGATAGTCCTCGGTGTTCCATCCCAGGGCGTATGCGCGGAAGTGAGTCGTGGGATTGATGCGCTCGGCGACGGTGTCGAGCGGGACGATGGTGTGCGGCCGCCTCATCTCGCGAATGGACGCAGGGCTGATCAGCTGCCGCCCGCCGTAGATCCCGTCGGCGAGCTGCAGTCGCAGCCACTGTGCCATTTCACGCACGTTGGAGTTCATCGCGCCGGCACCACCGATGTTGTCCACGTTCCGATAGGGCAGGGAGACGACCCTCCTGTTCACGAGCGCGTGCGGCTGAGCGACGTTGAGCAGGCCGACAAGATCGCGCACGCTGGTCACGGTCTCGTTCATTCCCAGCGGCGTGAAAATCCTTTCGTCGATCAGCTCGTCCCAGCTCTTGCCGGCCACGCGCGCCGCGGCCTGGCTCGCCGCGACGTACATGACGTTCTGGTAGCCGTAGTTGGACCGGAAGCTGGTGGTGGGCCTGAGAAATCTGACGCGCCTTATCACCTCGTCCCGATCGACCGGCGTACCGTACCAGCTGAGGTCGCCGCGCGACAGGCCGCTGCGGTGGCTGAGCAGGTCGCGAACGGTCAGCTCGCGGGTGACATAAGGATCGTACAGCTGAAAACCCGGCAGGTGCAGCGTGGCCGGGTCGTCCCACTGCATCTTCTTTTCGTCAACGAGCATCGCGATGAGAGCCGCGGTGAACGCCTTGGTGGTTGATGCAACCGCGAACATCGTTCGGTCGTCGATCCGCGCCGCGTCGCCGATCTTGCGCACGCCGTAGCCGCGCGCGTGGACGACGGAGTCGTTTCGCACGATCGCTACGGCCGCGCCGGGAATCTCCCACTCGGCGAGCGCTCCTTCTATGTAGCGGTCGAGAGCAGAGAAGTCGCTCGCCTGCGCGCCGGCGGCAACCGGCATGAACAGGAGTAGAATGCCCGCCGCTGCTCCTCGCCCGCTGGACATGAACGTCATTGCGCTGATCCTTGAATCGAGTTGTCCGTAGGCGGTATCTCGCTCACGTGGCCGGCTCGACTGCCGCGGGCGCTGCGGAGACTTTTTTCCCACTGCCCGCATCGATGCCGAAGCCGAGGAAGATGGTTCCGCCAATCAGTAGAGCCGACGTGTAAAACGGCACCGCGTGCCCGAGGGTGTCGTACGCGAAGCCCGCCCACAGCGGCACGATTACGCGCGCCAGGCCGCCGAATGTCTGCTGGACTCCCATGTAAAGCCCCCGCTCGTTGCTGGGAATCAGCCGCGACAGCAGCGAAGTGACGCAAGGGAAGGTGAACGCCGTGCCCAGCGGCACCAGCGCAATCGAGAGCGCGAGCACGACGTAGTGTCCCGCGAAGGGAATCGAGCCGAGTCCGATGGCGAGCAGCACGAGTCCTATGCGCGACAGCCGCACCTCGCCGAGCTTGTCCACCAGCGAGCCGAGAATGCCGGCGCGCGTGATCACGGAGATCACGCCGAGGTACGTGAACACCATCCATATCCT
>DATLBG010000169.1:0-4812 GCA_035527035.1 Gemmatimonadaceae bacterium
TGGCGAAGTGGCGCAAGAACCTCTACATCTTCATGTCGCGCAACACGCCCTCGGCCGCGGAGTTCTTCGGCATCCCGCCCAACCGCGCGGTCGAGCTCGGCGCCCAAATGGAACTCTAGCTCGGGTTCGTGGTCGGGCCGCGGGGCGAGGTCGGCCCGATGCGGCTACGCTCGCCAGGCGGACGGTGAGATGCGCGGGTTTCGGGTGGGCGAGCTAAGACGCCGCCTTGGGCCGACCTCGCCCCGCGGCCCTCCCCCGGCATTCGCTCTCAGACTACGGCAAAGGAAACGGCCACCTTCGGCGGCCGAATCATTATCCCGTAGTTAGCGCGCAGCGTCGTTCGCTAGATGGTGTAGCGACGCTTGACTCCGGGGGTTGGTGCGACACGCGGGATGCTGACCGCGCGCGGCGTAGCCTTTATGAAGGTCGGCACCAGCTGCGCGCTTGGCGTTACTGTCGTTCTCACCTTGCGCGGCGAGCGGGGCGCGGGCGTCGCGCGGATCCTCGGGCGGGACACTTCCGAGGGACGCATTTCCAGGTGGCGCATCTCCGGGATGGGCATGCGCACCGCTTCGAGCGCGGGTCCGAAGCTCATCGAGCCGGGAAATCCCTCTGATTTGAACAACCCGAACCTCTCACCCTTGAACACGTCAGCGTATCTCGCCGCGGTGACCTGCACGTCGCGGTAGCCGCTACCGGTCCACACGCGCAGAGAGACCGTGCTGCCCGCCGACACGTCTCGCATCGCCCGCATCAAGCGATGCTGTCCCACGCCGCTGAGGTACTCATCGCCCGCGTCCGCCGCGCTGGATCGTACATCGACGCCGTTCACTGATGCGATGCGGTGCCCTTCATAAATGCCCGCGCGCTCCGCCGGTCCGTCCTCTGCGACGCCCTCGACGAACACGCCGAGCGTGTCGCGCTTGGTCGGCGACCCGCCGAGCATGAGGCCGAGCGTAGCGCGGTTCATCTCGGTGCTGTCGTGCACCATGAAACTCTGCATGACGCCATCGCGCATCACCGTGACAGCCCTCTCGGCGCGACGCTGCTCCTCCGCCGTAGCTCTCCGTCTCTCCACCGTTCCCTGCGCCTCGACCGTCCCGCCAATGAGGCACGCTGAGGCAAGCAATACCAGTGTTCGCATAACTCTCCAACCGATAGGGGTTCGCTCGGTAGGTCACGCGCCCATCGAAGATGGTTTCCGATGCCTGCGGACTCAGGTGCCGTTGCCGGTCGCCGGTGGGCAGGGGTCGCCCATAGGCGGCGTCTTAGCCCGCACCAACGGAGCCAGCGTCCAAAACCGTCCGCCGGGCGAGCGTAGCCGCCGAGGGCGACCCCTGCCCGCCGGCGACCCGGACTAGACGACGATGTTGAGGAGGCGCTTCGGGACGAACACGACTTTGCGAGGAGTGCCGGTTACGAACTTCGACACGCCCGGCTCGGAAAGCGCGAGCTCGAGCGCGGCGGCTTGCGTGATATCGGGCGAGACCTGGAGAGTGCCGCGGAGCTTGCCGTTTACCTGCACGGCGAGCTCGATGGTGTTCTCGGCGGCGAGCGATGCGTCGAAGCCGGGCCAGCCGGAATCGAACACGCTCTCGGCGCGGCCTAGCTGTTCCCACAGCTCTTCGGCGACGTGCGGCGCGAAGGGCGAGATCAGCTGCACCACGGGCTCGACCTCGGCGCGGTGCGGGACGCGCTCGCCGCGGCGGAGCACGTTCATGTATTCCATCATCGCGGCGATCGCGGTGTTGTAGCTCAAGCGCGGGATGTCTTCACCGACTTTGCGGATTGTCTGATGCAGCTTGCGCATGACGTCCGCGTCCGGCTCGCCATCCGATCTGCACGATTTCACCGACGACCAGAGGCGCTCGATGAATCGTCGCACCCCGGAGATTCCCTTGTCGCGGAAATCGCCGCCCTCCTCGAATGGACCGAGGAACATGAGGTAGGTGCGGAACGTGTCGGCCCCCCACTCCTCCATGTATGTGTCGGGCGTCACGACGTTGCCGCGGCTCTTGGACATCTTGGCGCCCTCGCGCACGATCATTCCGTGCGCGCGGAACTTGGTGAACGGCTCCTCGAAGTCGAGATGCCCTCCGTCGCACAGCACCATCGTGATGAAGCGCGAATACAAAAGGTGAAGCACCGCGTGCTCATTGCCGCCGATGTACGAGGTGACAGGGAGCCATTTCTTCGTCATCCCCGGCTCGAACGGCTGGTCGTCCACGCCGACGCTCGGATAGCGCAGGAAATACCAGGCGCTGTCGAGGAACGTGTCGGACACATCGGTCTCGCGCCTGGCGCTGGCGCCGCACTTCGGACAGGGCACGCGGTACCACTCCTCGTGGCGCGCGAGCGGCGAGATCCCGCTGTCGTCCGGCTTGAACTCCTTCACGTACGGGAGCAGGACCGGGAGATCTTCCTCGGGAACCGGCACCGTCCCGCACGCGTCGCAGTAGATGATCGGAATCGGCGGGCCCCAGTACCGTTGCCGCGAGATGCACCAGTCGTGGATGCGGTAGATGTTGACGCCGCGGCCCTGCTGGTTCGTCTCGAGCATCGCCGTGATGCGCCGCTTCCCCTCTTCCACTGAGAGCGCGTCGAACGCGCCCGAGTTCACCAGGACCGCGTCCTCGTTGTCCACGAACGCGGTATCGAGCGGAGTTGACGCGTCGTGCCCTTCCGCCGCGACGACGCGCACGATCGGCAGCTCGTACCTGGTGGCGAACTCGAAGTCGCGCTCGTCGTGGCCGGGCACGCCCATGATCGCGCCCGTCCCGTACTCCATGAGCACGTAATCCGCGATCCAGATGGGAATCGGCTGGCCCGTCGCGGGGTTGGTCGCGTACGAGCCCGTGAATACGCCGGTCTTCTCCTTGCTCGTCTTGCGCGAAGTGAGATCCTGCTTCGCGGTCATCGCGCGGTAGTCGCGTACTGAGTCGAACTCCTCGCGCGTCGTCACGACGTCCACGAGGAGATGCTCGGGCGCTAGCACCAGATACGTCGCGCCGAAGATCGTGTCCGGCCGGGTCGTGAACACCTTCACCGACATGTCAACGTCGAGATCGATCTTGAACTCGACCTCGGCACCGGTGGATTTGCCGATCCAGTTGCGCTGCGCGGTGCGTGTGCTGTCGGTCCAGTCGAGCGTGTCGAGGTTGGACAGCAGCCGCGGCGCGTAGTCGCTGATCTTGAAGAACCACTGCTCGAGCTGCCGTTGCTCCACCATGGCGCCGCACCGCTCGCACGCGCCGGCGATGACCTGCTCGTTGGCGAGCACGGTCTTGTCGTTGGGGCACCAGTTGACCGCCGCTGATTTCTTGTAGGCGAGCCCCTGCTTGAGCAGCTGCAGGAAGACCCACTGCGTCCACTTGTAGTACTCGGGGTCGGTCGTGGACAGCGTATGTCGCCAATCCACCATGAGCCCCGCGCGCTCGAGCTGACGGCGGAAGTTCCTGATGTTGCTCGGGATCAGCTCGCCGGGGTGCTCACCGATCTTGAGCGCGTAGTTCTCGGAGTGGATGCCGAACGCGTCGTAGCCGAGCGGCTCGAACACGTCGTAGCCCTGGAGCCGCTGAAACCGCGCGAAGATGTCGTTGCCGGTGAACGCGAACAGGTTCCCGACGTGCAGCCCTTCGGCCGACGGATACGGGAACATCATGAGCGCGTAAAAGGGCTTCGTCGCGCCGGCGAGGTCGGTGTGGTTCGTCCCCGAGACGAGCCAACGCTCCTGCCATTTCGTTTCGACGAATGACGGGTCGTACGCGTCGGAGATGTCCGGTTCCTGCGGGATCTTGCCCATGATGTTGTCAAAGTTATCGCGCGTGGTGGTTCAGGGCATATGTCCTCTACGCGCCCTACGCCCGCAAACTGCGCGGGCTAAGACGGGCGCTATGAGGACATATGCCCTGAAACACCCACACATCCCCCCGCAGTCCACGAACTAACGGACAACAGAATGACAGACAACGGACACCGCGCGCCGCCGTTCCCCTCCTCCGTAGCTATCATTTCCTTGGACCCTCAGGAGCATCCATTGCGTCTGCCCGCCCTTTTTATCCTCGCAGCCACCGCGTGCGCGCCCATCGCGCCGCCGAACCTGCCTGCCCCGATAAGTGAAGAGCATCCCCGGCTCGAGTGGGGCCTGGTCCTGCATGGCGGGGCGGGCGTCACACGAACGAGTTACTCCGCCGCCGAGCTTCCGCTCATGGAGGCGGCGTTCCATCAGGCACTCCGAGCAGGGCACGCGATTCTCGCGGGCGGCGGGTCGAGTCTCGATGCAGTCGAGGCCGCGGTGCGCGTGCTGGAGGACGACTCGCTGTTCAACGCCGGCAAAGGCTCGGTGTTCACCAACGACAGCATCAACGAGATGGATGCCGCGATCATGGAGGGCCACACGTACCGCGCCGGCGCGGTCGCGGGGCTCCACCGCGTGAAAAACCCGATAACCCTTGCGCGCGCCGTCATGGAGCGCTCCAAGCACGTGATGATGATCGGCGACGGCGCCGAGCGGTTCGCCGTGCAGCAGGGCATGGAGATGGTTGATCCCAGCTACTTCCACACCGAGCGGCGCATGCGCTCCCTGCGGCGCGCTATCGAAGACGAGCGCCGCGCAGCGAATCCCAACGGTACGGCCGTCGTTCCCGATCCCACTCTTCGCTTCGGCACAGTCGGCGCCGTCGCGCTCGATAAGCATGGCCGTCTTGCGGCCGCGACCTCGAGCGGGGGCATGACCAACAAGCGGTACGGACGAGTGGGCGACGTCCCGATCATCGGCGCCGGCACGTATGCCAGTCCCACCTGCGCCGTCTC
>DATLBG010000170.1:0-13141 GCA_035527035.1 Gemmatimonadaceae bacterium
AAGACGTTCCTTTCGTACTCGAGACCATTGGCATGGTGCGCGCCGAGATTTCGCCTGCACGTGGAGTGGTGGGCTTCGCAGGCGCGCCTTTCACGCTCGCGTCGTACCTGATCGAGGGCCGGCCTACGCGCGACTTCGCTAAGACCAAGGCGCTGATGTACTCGCAGCCGAAAGTTTGGCACGCGCTATTGGAGCGGCTGTCCGGGATCATGACTGAATACCTCCTGGCGCAGGTGCGGGCGGGGGTGGACGCCATCCAGTTGTTCGACAGCTGGGTGGGCGCTCTCGACCCCGAGGACTACGCCGAGTTCGTGCAGCCGTACACGCGCCGCATTTTCAGCTCGCTCGCCGCGACCGGCATCCCGATGATCCATTTCGGGACGAACACAGCGACGCTGCTGCATCTAATGAAGGATGACGGCGCCACTATCATGGGCGTCGACTGGCGGATCCCTCTCGACGAGGCCTGGGCGGCGGTCGGATTCGACAAGGGCATCCAGGGCAACCTCGATCCCGGAGCGCTGCTCGGAAGCGTTGCCGTTCTCGAGGACAAGGCGCGTCGCGTCCTGCGCCGTGCCGCAGGGCGGCCCGGGCACATTTTCAATCTCGGGCATGGACTTCTGCCCTCGACGCCGCTCGACAACGCAATCCGGCTGGTGGACTTCATTCATGAGGAGAGCTCCGTGCTCCAGGCGTCGTCAGCGTGACGCGGGGAGTCCTTCTCATGGCGTATGGATCGCCTGAGTCACCGGAAGACGTCGAGCCGTATTACACGCACATTCGCGGCGGCAGAAAGCCGTCGCCCGAGGCGGTTCAACGTCTTCGGGAACGTTACGAGATGGTGGGCGGGCGGACTCCGCTACTGAGGGTCACGCGCGAAGTTGCGGCCGAGTTGGAGAGGCTTCTGAATGTTTCCCCGGGCGATTCGCCGTGGAAGGTCTACGTGGGGATGAAACACTGGCATCCGTTCATCTCCGAGGCCGCTGAGCAGATTGCATCGGACGGGATACGCGAGCTGACCGCAGTCGCTCTGGCTCCGCATTATTCGAAAATGAGCGTGGGAGGGTACCGCAAGGCCATCGACCACGCTCTCGCCGCCGCCGCGTCTCCCGCGAAGCTCGCGTTCGTGGACAGCTGGCACCTGAAGGAAAGCTTTATCTCTCTTATCGCGGCGCGGATCACCTCGGCGCTGGAGCAGTGGCCCGCCGAGCAGCGCGCCGGCGTAAAAGTGCTGTTCAGCGCGCATAGTCTGCCGGCTCGAATTCGCGAGTGGAATGATCCGTACGAAGAGCAGCTTCTGGATAGCTGCCGCGCGATTTCGCTGCAGGCGGCGCACGAGAACTGGATGTTCGCCTGGCAAAGCGCGGGCAATACCGGAGAGCCGTGGCTGGGCCCGGACATTCTCGATGTGCTGGAGAGTCTGCACACCGACGGCGTCAAAGACGTCCTTTCGGTACCCGTCGGGTTCGTCTGCGACCACCTCGAGATTGAGTACGACATCGATTACGAGGCCGCCAGCAAAGCTCGCGAATTCGGTATGACGTTTCGTCGCACAGCGATGCTCAATGCCGATCCCGCATTCGTCCGCGTTCTCGCGTCTATCATAGAAGAAGCCGGATGATGCCGGCGAGCGAGCTGGTCATCGGCACCCGCGGCAGCTGGCTCGCGCTCGCCCAGACGGAGATCGCCAGCGTGGCGCTTTTCGAAGCGGAGCCCTCTCTGCGCGTACGGGTCGAGCGCATAGTTACGACCGGCGACGTTCGCACCGACCTGCCGCTGTCCGAGCTCGGAAGGGGCATCTTCGTTTCGGAGATCGAGCGGGCACTGCTCGATCACACTATCGATGTCGCGGTCCACAGCGCGAAGGATCTGCCGTCCACGCTCGACTCCCGTCTGCTGATCGGCGCATACCTTCCACGCGCTGACGCGCGCGACGTTCTGGTAGCTCGCGAAGGGTCCCTTGCGACTCTTGCGCCCGGGGCCAGAGTAGGCACGAGCAGCCCCCGGAGAATGTGCGCGCTGCGCGCGCTACGGCCCGACCTGGTTCCCGTGGAGATTCGCGGGAACGTGGACACCCGTCTTCGCAAATTGTCGGACGGTGAAGTTGACGCTCTGCTGCTAGCGGGCGCGGGGCTGCAGCGTCTGGGGCGCGCGGCGGAGGCATCGGAGTGGCTCGACCTGGAGATTGTCATTCCTTGCGTGGGACAGGGAGCACTGGCTCTCGAGGCGCGCGCCAACGATGATCGTGTGTTGTCCCTCCTGGAGCGAATCGACGACCTTCCCACGCGCATCGCGGTTACGGCAGAGCGTGCGTTCCTTGCCGAGCTGGGAGCGGGGTGTCGCGCCGCGGCCGGCGCTCACGCGCGCATGGGACCGGAAAGCAGTCTGCGCTTACAGGCATTCATCGGCACGATTTCCGGCGAGCACATTCGCGCCGAGCGCGTTCAGAACGGTGAGACTCCGGAGGATCTTGGACGCTCGTTGGCGAGGACACTGCTGGCCGCGGGAGGACGGGAGTTCCTTCAGCAGGCGGACGGTCCGCCGGTTTCATGACTCCCGACGTGTTGGAGCCCGACACAGTAACCGCCACAGCGCCCGCTTCGGCGCTGAGGCTTCGCCGGCTTCGCCGGACCGAAGCTCTGCGGACGATGTTCGCGGAAACCGATCTGAGCCACAGGCATCTGGTGCTTCCGCTGTTCGTGCGCGAGGGAACAGGCGAAGAGAGAGCAATCCATTCCATGCCCGGGCACGCGCAACGCTCGGTGGACCGCCTCGCGTCCGAAGTGGACGAGGCTTTCGCGCTGGGAATCCCGGCCGTGCTTCTTTTCGGAATACCCTCGGCGAAGGACGAGACAGGTGGTGGTGCATGGAGCGCGACCGGCCCCGTCCCGCGAGCGATCGCGGCAATCAAGCGCCAGAATCCGGACGCGGTAGTTGTGGCAGACGTCTGCATGTGCGAATACACCAGTCACGGCCATTGTGGTGTGCTGAGCGAGACAGGCGACACTGTCGATAACGACGCGACGCTTCCTCTGCTGGGCCGCGCGGCGGTGGCCTATGCGGACGCGGGCGCGGACATCGTCGCGCCAAGTGCGATGATGGATTCACAAGTCACGGCGATCAGAACCGCTTTGGACGACGCCGGCCATCAGCATGTCGCGATAATGAGCTACGCGGTCAAGTTCGCTTCCGCTTTTTACGGTCCGTTCCGCGACGCGGCGGGCTCCACCCCGGCTTTCGGCGACCGGCGCGCGTACCAGATGGACCCGCCGAACGTTCGCGAGGCAATGCGCGAGGCGGAGCAGGATGTCGCTGAAGGCGCTGACATCCTGATGGTGAAGCCGGCCGGGCCGTACCTGGACGTCATCCGCGCGGCTCGTGAGCGCTTCCATTCTCCATTGGCCGCGTACCAGGTGAGCGGAGAGTACGCGATGCTGAAGGCGGCGTCGGAGCGAGGCTGGCTGGACGAGCGGCGAGCGGCGATGGAATCGCTACTCGGTATCAGACGGGCCGGTGCGGACCTGATCATCACTTATTTCGCCAAGGATGCGGCGCGCTGGTTGGCCGATGGTCGTTAGGACCGGAAATTCCGAACGGCTTTTCGAGCGAGCCAAGCAGATCTTTCCCGGCGGCGTGAACAGTCCGGTCCGTGCGTTCCGCTCGGTGGGCGGGGTACCCCGCTTTATCGAGCGCGGAGCCGGCGCGATCCTCACCGACGCGGACGGAAACGAGTACATCGACTACGTGCTGTCATGGGGGGCGCTCGCCCTGGGTCACGCCCACGAGGGTGTAGTGGCGGCAATCAAGCTACAGGCCGAACGCGGGACGTCGTACGGGGCGCCTACGAAACTCGAGACCGAACTCGCCGAGTTGATCAGCGCTGCCATGCCTACTGTCGAGAAGATGCGGCTCGTGTCTTCCGGCACCGAGGCCGTAATGAGTGCCGCGCGCGTGGCCCGGGCCGCTACCGGCCGCAGCTTGATCGTCAAGTTCGATGGATGCTATCACGGTCATGCCGATGGATTTCTGGTTTCAGCGGGCTCGGGCGTCGCTACCCTCGCGCTGCCGGACAGCCCGGGCGTGAACCCCGGCTCCATCGCGGACACGGTCAGCGTTCCGTACAACAGTGTCGAGCGCGTCACTGAAATTTTCAGCGAGCGAGGAGATTCAATCGCGGCGGTAATTGTGGAGCCCGTTGCGGGGAACATGGGCCTGGTCGTTCCATCGCCCGAATTCATCGACTCGCTTCGCGAGCTCACCACGCGTTACGGTGCGCTTCTCGTTTTCGACGAAGTGATGACCGGGTTCCGGGTCGCGTTAGGCGGTGCCCAATCGCTACAGGGCGTGCGGCCGGATCTCACATGTCTGGGAAAGATCATTGGTGGCGGGTTACCCGCGGCGGCTTACGGCGGGCGGAAGGATCTGATGGATATGGTTGCGCCGGAGGGACCCGTGTACCAGGCGGGGACGCTCTCCGGGAATCCTCTGGCCATGGCTGCCGGCATCGCGACGCTGCGGGAGCTTGTTGTCCCCGGGACGCATCAGGCGATGCATGAGTCTTCTGTGCGGCTGGCGGCGGGCCTTCGCGCCGCTGCGTCCGCCTGCGGCATCACCGTGCAAGCATCTGCGCTGGGCGGGATGTGGGGGTTCTTCTTCAGCGAATCTCCGGTGACGGATTACGCGGCCGCGAAGCTGTCGGACAGCGGGATGTTCAACGATTTTTTTCACGGATGCCTGGCCAACGGAGTTTACCTCCCGCCATCGCCGTTCGAGGCGTGCTTCGTTTCAACCGCCCATGTGGAAGACGTCCTGCACGCAACAGTGGAAAAATTCGGCCGCGTGTTCGAGGACATCGCGCTAAGGCGCGATGCTGCCTCCGGGTGCTGCTAACGGCGACCCGGTTATGTCGGAAATAGTGATCGGCGCAAAAAGAGGGCTCCGCGCCTGCGCGCGAAGCCCTCTCGTTAGAGCGCCTGCAATTGGATCTAGTAGTTCGTGAAGAGCAAGTGATTGTTAGTCGTCTTCGAGCTGGTCACGATGCCCTTGGTGGTGTTCGCGTACAGCGCGTCACGCACCGTCTGCGGGCTCGCGCCCGGGTTGCTCTGGAGATACAGCGCGGCTACGCCCGCAACGTGCGGGGTTGCCATCGAGGTGCCGCTGATCGTGTTCGTCTCGGTGTTGCCGCCGCCGATCCACGCGGACGTGATGCCAGAGCCGGGGGCGAACCAGTCCACGCACGCGCCGTAGTTCGACCATGAGGTCTTAACATCGGTTTTCGTCGTAGCACCGATCGTCATCGCTTCGGGAACGCGCGCCGGAGAGTACTTGCACGCATCCTGTGCGATGCCGCCCTGGTTTCCGTTACCGGCCGCCACGGCCGACGCGACGCCATCCGCAATCATGCGCTTGACCGCGTCATCAACCGACGCGCTCGCGCCACCGCCCAGAGACATGTTGGACGACGCGGGGGAGCCCGCCGCATGGTTCGAAACCACCCAGTCGACCCCGGCGATCACACCACTCCAACTTCCGGAGCCGCCGCAGTCCAGCACGCGAACGGCCTTGAGCGTCACGGCTTTGGCTATTCCATAGGTGGCTCCACCCACCGTACCCGCAACGTGGGTACCATGGCCGTTGCAATCGTTTCCGTTCTGGCCGTCCCCGATCGCATCATAGCCGAACGAAGCGCGGCCGCCGAATTCACTGTGGCCGAGGTCGATACCCGTATCGATGATATAGGCCGTAACACCACTGCCGGTGTTGGTATAGCTATACGTGCCACTGAGCGGCAGCCCGCGCTGATCGCTGCGATCCAGACCCCACGTCGCATTGGACTGCGTCGTGGAAGCGCGCGCGATTCCGTCGGGCTCGACGCGCGATACACGCGCGTCCCTGAGCAACCCGCTACGCGCGGCGTCGGACATCGCACCAGCGAAGCCATTCAGAGCGGCCGTGTACACGTAGTCTGGCGAGACGCCATGTTCGCGCGCGACCGCGGCCGGGCTGGCTCCGTCACGCAGGGTGACGATGAAGCGACCGGGGATCACGTCGGATCCGGCAGCGCTGAAGCTCGCCGGGAATTCGGCCGACTTCGGGTACGTGGGCGCGTCTACGCATGCGGTGACCGCGAAAGCAGTCGCCAATAAGGCCAGCCTTTGCTTCATACACACTCCATAAAAGGGAAAGTGATGCCGCTTGCGCGGCGGGACGCGTCCGTCAGTCGGCGGGCGCGATTCCATGTCCGGCTCGACTAAAGCCGGAAATCATTTTCACACTTTCTGTCGCGACCATCCGCGACGCATATGAGTGCTCACCGCCGGAGCGGTGAAACGAGCTGGCTGGTCAAGCGGGGGGGCGGGTGCAGACTCGGAGCCCCCTTTAATTCGTATGTTTCCGAACTCCATAGCTTATGGAGCGACCCCGCGGCCGGACAATCCGTAGTATTACGGAGGACTGTCCGGAGTCGGACGGATGCGGTCCAGCCCGATCAGCCCGTGGTCGATAGCCAGGCGCGTAAGCGCGGCCGTTCCGCGTGTGCAGAGCTTTCGCATCAGCGCCTCGCGGTGCGACTCGACCGTCCGCACGCTGATGGAGAACTGCCCGGCGATCTCCTTGTTTGACCGCCCGCGCGCGATCTCGATTAGCACTTCGCGCTCGCGGCCCGTGAGCTGGGCCAGCTTGGCCCGGGCTTCGACCGAGGCGTCGGCCGCGGGGGTCGCGGCGGATCCTTGGCGGCCAGCCGGCGTCATGAAATAACGATCGCCCGCGGCCAGCAATCGGACTGCGTCGCGGAGCTCAACCGGGGACGAATCCTTCCGTAAATAGCCGTGCGCGCCGGCTTCAACGCTCCGGGCGACGTACTCCTCGTGGTCGTGGATGCTCAGCACAAGAATCCGCGCGCCGGGCACGGCGCGCCGAATCTGTTCCGCCGCCTCAAACCCCGAGAGCTCCGGCATCGAGAGGTCGAGAACGACTACGTCCGGCTCGAGCTGACGCGTGAGCGACACCGCCCCCCTGCCGTCGACCGCCTCACCCACGATCTCGAACCCGGCATCCGTGCCCAGGACGCCGCGGATCCCCTCGCGCACGATCGCGTGATCATCGGCGATCAACACTCGGATGACTTCAGGCCGGACCATGGCGCCCCATTGGAATTCTGACAGTGAGAGCGGCTCCGCTTCCGACGGGCGGAGTGGACTGCAAGTCGATGCTCCCATGGAGGGCGGTTATCCGCTGCCGCATACCCGATAGTCCGTAGGAAAAAGCCGCATCGGTCGGCGCTTCGCTCAGACCGTTTCTGTCGTCCATCCGCAAGCCGCGTCCATTGTCGGTGACAACGAGCAGGATATCACCCTCCACCAAGCTCAATCCCACGGCGGCGGCGCTGGCTCCCGAATGTCGGGCGGCGTTGGCAAGGCCTTCCTGAAGCGCGCGGTAGAGCGCGAGGCTCGCTTCCTCAGAAACAGCCGGCACCGCGGCGGGCGCATCGAAGGTGATGTCGAGACCGGTCTGCTCGGCAAAGCTTTGCACCAGCGCCCGCAACGCAGGAACAAGGCCGAGGTCGTCCAGCAGCGGCGGTCGCAAATTGGTGGTCACGCCCCGGATGCTCCTGATCCCCGAGTCCACGAGCTCCAGCACGCGGTCTATGGAAGGCGCCAGAGCTTCCGGCGCCTGCTCCCGGACGAGGCCCAGCTGAAGCTTCACCGCGGCCCAGACCTGCGCCGACTGATCGTGCAGCTCCAGAGAAATGCGCCGACGCTCGTCCTCGTGCTGGCTCACCATCCTCGCTGACAGGTTTCCAAGATCACGCGTCCGTCGGTCCAGCTCGTCCAGCACCAGCATGAGGATCCCGATCGCCATACCAAGAACCAGCATGATGTCGATGTAGTAGCCCCAGGGATTCCACGCGTTCTTGGCACGAAGCACCGGATAATTGAGATGATGCAGCCCCCAGAGTATCAGCACACCGGCAAGGACCGCGGAACCGCGCGCATGCGTGGCGCGCCATTGCTGCAGGAAGACCCAACCCGTCCAGAGCGTGGCGAAGCCGAGAAAAAGCACGGCGGGTAGCGCCGCCAGGAGGAAGTTGTCCAGGCGGTATGTAGCCACGTATGACCACGCCAGCGGGAATACCAAGGCGGTCGCATAGACACCCCGCCATCGCGTGGCGCGCGAGGACGTGAGCGCCGCCCACAATAGCGCGAGGGCGGTCCAGCCCGTCAGCACCTGATGTACGAATAGCCAGTACTCGGCTCTCGTCGCGAGGAACAGGATGATCGCGCCGATGCGCAGAACATATATGGACCATGCGACCGACCACCACAGCAAATCCCGTCGCCGGTATCGTCGGTAGAGGGACCAGCACACGACCGCAGTGCCGAGCGTGACAATTCCCTGGAAGTACGCCGCGTGCCATTCGGTCATCTAAGGAAACCCATATTCATATCTAATTATTGACCGGCGCAAAGGTCACAGGACTGCGCCGGGCGGGCCAGCCTGCGCTAGCTTCCTGCCATGCCCGTCGAGCGGATCAGAACGCGGTTTCTCGTCGTCGGTAGCGGCGTCGCCGGGCTGCACGCCGCGTGGCGGGCTGCAGAAGAGGGTGACGGCGACGTGATGGTGCTGACCAAGCGTTCCCTGTTCGACAGCGCGACGGCCTATGCCCAGGGCGGGATAGCCGCGGCGCTCGGCGCCGGAGACTCGGCCAAGCTGCACCGACAGGACACGCTCGCCGCGGGCGCCGCTTTGTGCGACGCGCGCGCGGTGGACGTCCTGGTCGCAGAGGGTCCGGACCGGGTCCGTGAGCTCCAGACCGCGGGCGCGGACTTCGACCTGGAGCCGAGCGGCAAGCTCCGGCTCGGCAAGGAGGCCGCGCACTCGCGGCATCGAATCGTTCACGCGCACGGCGACCAGACGGGGGCCGAGGTAGTGCGGACTCTGATAGATCGGGTCGAGGAGAACGAGCGGATCGAGGTTCTGGAAAAGACGCGGGTGCTCGACCTGATCGTGCACGCTGGAAAGTGCGTGGGAGTGAAGGCCACCGTCGCGGGGCGCGCGGTCGAGATCGTCGCCGACGCGACCGTGCTCGCGACGGGCGGCTGCGGCCAGGTGTTCCGGTACACGACGAATCCCGTAGTAGCCACGGGCGACGGGTACGCCATCGCCTCGCGCGCCGGCGTGACGCTCACGGACATGGAGTTCGTGCAGTTCCACCCAACGGCGCTCGACACTCCGGAAAATCCGCTGTCGCTGATATCGGAGGCGGTTCGCGGTGAAGGCGCCACGCTGGTGAACGACGCGGGCCGGCGATTCATGCTCCGCAGGCACCGGCTCGCCGACCTGGCCCCGCGCGACATCGTCGCCCGCGAGATCTTCCGGCAGCAGGCCGAAGGGAGCAAAGTGTGGCTGGACGCGCGGCGCCTCGGGAAGTCGTTCGCCAAGCGCTTTCCCGGAATTTTCGCGCTCTGCCATGCGCGCGGGATCGATCCGCGCGACGAGCTGATCCCGGTCACGCCGGCCGCGCATTACATGATGGGTGGAATCGTTACCGACCTGACCGGGTGCGCGAGCCTGCCGCGGCTATACGCGTGCGGCGAGGTGTCGAGCACCGGGGTGCACGGCGCGAATCGTCTCGCGTCCAACTCGCTGCTCGAGGGGTTGGTATTCGCGGAGCGCGTTGCGCGCGATATGATAAAGGTAGAGCGTCTGACCCGGCTTCCCGCCAGGAAGGATTGGAAGGCTCCTCCGTTGCGCGACCGCGGCGCGGCGCAGGTGGCGGCGGACGATGTGCGTCGCGTCATGTGGGAGCAGGCGGGGATCGACCGGTCCGCGAGAGGATTGAAGAAATGCCTGGAGACTTTGGATGCAATCGAGTCACGGCTGCCGACCGGAGCGACGGAGGAGGCAAACCTCATCGCTACCGGGCGACTGATAGCCGGTTCGGCTTTGATGCGGCGGGAATCGCGCGGCGGGCACTTTCGCAGCGACTTTCCGCGTCCGAAGCAGAAATGGAGAGGTAAGCACATCACATGGCCGTGATCACGGAGCACGACATCCCGACTCTGCAAGCCGAGATCAAGGAGCTCGCGGGGCGACGCAACGCCGTGATCCTTGCGCACAACTACGAGCGGCCCGAGGTGCAGGACGTCGCGGATTACGTTGGAGACTCGCTCGGATTGAGCCGCGAGGCGGCCCGCACCGAGGCCGACGTCATCGTGTTCTGCGGCGTGCACTTCATGGCGGAGACCGCGAAGATCCTGTCGCCGCACAAGACCGTGCTGCTCCCGGACCTGGCCGCGGGCTGCTCGCTCGCCGCCAGCATCGACGCCGACGAGCTCCGCAAATGGAAGGCGGAGCATCCCGGCGCGGTGGTAGTGTCGTACGTGAACACCACGGCGGAAGTGAAAGCGGAGAGCGACTACTGTTGCACGTCGGGCAACGCCGTCGAGGTGATCAACGCGATTCCCGCCGACAAGGAGATACTGTTCCTTCCCGACATGTTCCTCGGCGCGCACGTGCGGCGGGTGTCCGGCCGCGAGAACATTCATGTGTGGATGGGCGAGTGTCACGTGCACGCGGGGATCGATCCGGAGCACATCAATCTCCAGCGGGCGGCGCATCCAGGCGCTGAATTCCTGATTCATCCGGAATGCGGCTGCGCGTCGAGCGTCGTCGAAGCGGTATCGGCGGGTGACGTGAGCGCAGAGGGGATGCAGATACTTTCCACGGAGGGAATGATCCGGCGCCCGGCGGAGTCGCCGGCGAGCGAGTTCATCGTCGCTACCGAGGTAGGGATACTGCACCGCCTGCGGCGCGAGAATCCGGGGAAGACGTTCTTCGCCGCGAACGAGCGGGCTGTGTGCGCCTATATGAAGGTCACGACGCTGCCGAAGGTGTTTCTGGCGCTCGAGCATATGCAGTTCGAGATCACCGTCCCGCCCGCGATCGCCGCGCGCGCACGCACGGCCATCGAGCGAATGATTGCCATCGGAGGCAACACGGCGCTTTCTCCCGTACCATCCACTCCGGATCCGGGCGAATGAGCCCGCCGCGCCGGGTGCCGCCATCGCGGCGAACGGTCTCCAGACCCGACGAGGGGGTGCTGTTCCCGCTAAACCGCCGCGAGACCACGAAGCTGGTGCGCGCCGCGCTGGATGAGGACGGTGCGTTCAACGACGTCACAACGATCGCGACCGTCGTTTCCGATCGCCGCTCGAGGTGCCGGTTGGTTGCGAGGCAGGCGGGGGTGATAGCCGGAATGCCTCTCGCGGTCGAGGCGTTTCAGCAGCTCAACCCGCGCGTCGTCATCCGCGTTGACGGCAACGACGGCCGGTCTGTGCAGCCCGGGTCGGTGTTTGCCGTCCTGAGCGGCAGCGCCCGCGGGCTGCTCTCGGCTGAGCGCGTGGCGTTGAACTTTCTCCAGCGGTTGTCGGGTATCGCATCGCTGACCGCCCGTTTCGTGGCCGCGGTGGAAGGTACGGGCGCGACGATTCTCGACACGCGCAAGACGACGCCGGGCTGGCGCAGTCTCGAGAAGTACGCTGTTCGCGCGGGCGGCGGGATCAATCATCGGATGGACCTGTCCAGCGCGATTCTGATCAAGGACAACCATCTGCGTGCCCTGGGCGGAGACCTGGGGCTCGCGGTCGAGCGCGCGCGCGACCTGGCGCCGCGTGGCACCAAGGTCGAAGTGGAATGCGACAAGATCGGTCAGGTAAAGGCCGCGCTCGCGGCAGGGGCGGACGTGATCATGCTCGACAACATGAAAGTGGACGAGATGCGCCGCTGCGTGGAGCTCGTCGCGGGCCGTGCGATCGTCGAAGCGTCCGGGGGTGTCAGTCTGCCCAACGTCCGTGCGATCGCAAAGACGGGGGTGGACCGCATATCGGTCGGAGCGCTGACGCACTCCGCTCCCTCACTCGACCTGGCGCTCGACTTTACCTGAGCTGTCCAGGTCGGCGTCCAGTATGGCGTCGCCGACGAAGTAGCCGCCGGCCGAGCGCACCGTAGCAGCCGTCGCGCGGCGGGCGTCGTCCACCTCGTCCTCGCTGTTGTCGAGCGCGTTCCGCGCGGCCCGGAACCGGCGCCCCGACAGCACGCAGAACAGGTCGCAGAGCGCCAGCGCCTCTGCGTTCCCCTTCTCGTCTTCTTCCATCAATCGCTGCGTGCGCGATATCACCGCCGCAGTGGCAAACAGCTCTATGGCCATGTTCGCCAGCCGCTCGAGCACGAGCTGCCGGTCGAGCAGCTCGGTCTTGTGCCGCATGATAGCGCGCGCCGACGACGACTTCAGCTCGGCGGCGTGCCGCTCGAAATAGCGCTTGTGCCCGGCGAGCCTCGGGTGCAGCTCGACGTCGAGCGTCGAAGTGGCTCCGAGCGCGCCGCGCATGCGTGACGCGGCGTAGCCTCCCAGCAGCCCCAGGTTCCGCATCGGCCGCCGGAGCGCGACGCCCAGCTCCTTGAGCTGGCCGGCCGGTCCCTCGACTCCGTTGAGGGCGATGAACAGCCGCAGCACCTCGTTCGCGCCCTCGAATATCCGGTTGATGCGGGAGTCGCGCAGCATCCGCTCGAACGGGTACGGCTTCACGTAGCCGCGGCCGCCCGCGACCTGCACGAGCTCGTCGGTGGCGCGCCACACCATGTCGCTCGCGAAGACCTTGGCGCACGCCGATTCGAGCGAGTGGTCCGCATCCGTGCGGTCGGCAAGCGACGTGAGGATCCCGAGCATCGCGTCGGCGGCGTAAATCTCGGAAGCCAGGCTCGACATCTTTCGCTGGGTTATCTCGAAGTGCGCTAGAGGATGGCCGAACTGCTCACGCTGCTCCGCGTACCGGGCCATTTCGCCGAGAACGCCTTTGGCGGCGCCGGTGCAGCCGGCGACGAGCGTGAGGCGGCCCGCATTCAGCACGTGCACCGCCACGCTGAAGCCGCGGCCGACACCTCCGAGCACGTGGTCCGCGGGAACGCGCATTCCCTCGTATACGAGCTCCGCCTGCGTGGACCCGCGCACTCCGAGCTTCCGGACGGTGCCGACTACGCGAAAGCCGGGCATGTCCGGCCGGATGATGAACGCGGTCGGGCGCTGTTCCATTGCGCCTTTGCGCGCAATGGGCGTCTGCGCGAACGTCACTATCACGCCGGC
>DATLBG010000171.1:0-4510 GCA_035527035.1 Gemmatimonadaceae bacterium
TCTCTCGCTCGACAACATCGCGTTTCTGCACCATACGGCCGCGCCGCCATGGCGCGATCTCCGGACCGCGACGATTTACTACGACAGCGCCGCCGCCATCTTTGCCACGCTGCGCCGCCAGGCGGGCTCTGACGCGAATGCTGTGAGCTTGGCGGAGCGCGAGTATTCGGTGTACGACAACTGGGCGCGCGCGTGGGCGGGTCGGTCGCGCGCGGCCGACGAAACGCCGCGGCAGCAGGCGCTGGAGGCCGCTCTGGCCGCGGCTGAGCGCGGACGCGCCCAAGCCACCGTGGAGCTGATGACGGCGGGAAGCGCCGCAAGCGCGCAGGCCTCGGAGGATATCGTAGCGCGAGCCGGGAGAGATCTTCCCCGCGAAGCGACCGAGTTACTGGCGAACCTGCGCGCCGCCCACACCAGTCTGCTGTACTACCAGCATGCGGCCGACACCTTGACCGTGTGGCATCTCACACCCGACGGGGCGCTCTCGCTCAGCCAGCGGCGCGTGACGGGGGACGAGCTTGCGGCGCTCATCGCTGCGCTACGCGCCGGTCTGGGCGCCGAGTCGGCGCGGCGTGCAATGGTGCGCGGAAGCTCGGAGCAGGAGACCACGCGGCGCGGCCTGGACCTGTTGGGAACCGCCGATCTGGACGGGCCGCTCGCCGCGATATCCGACCTCCTGGTCCCGGCCGGGCTGCGAACCGCCGAGACAGGTCGCGAGCTTGTGATCGTACCGCACGGCATTCTCGGGCTTGTCCCCTTCTCCGCGCTCAGGCTCGGCGGAGACGCGTTGCCGCTGGGAGCTCGCTACGCCGTGCGGTACACGCCGTCCCTGCGCGCGTTGGAAGCCGCCGAGGCCCGCCCGATTCCGGCTGCCTCGGGCAGCTCGCTGGTAGTCGGTAATCCGAGGATGCCGGAAGTCACGACTGCCAGCGGAGCGAAGGCGGTGCTCGAGCCTCTCCCCGGCGCCCAGAGCGAGGGAGAGTGGCTCGCGCAACGGTTGGGGGCGCAGCTGCTCACTGGAGATGCGGCGAGCGAAGGTACCGTGCGGGACCGACTGCCCTCCGCGCGCATAGTGCACCTCGCGACGCACGGACTCGCCTTCGGGAGCGATGCGTCTGTGCGCAAGTCCTACGTCGCGCTCGCGGCGGACGCGGCGCACGACGGACTGCTGACTCTCGGCGAGGTCATGGACGACGATGCGCTCAGGCTGATGGCGGACCTTGTCGTGTTGAGCGCGTGCCAGACGGGACTCGGCGATCCCAAGCAGGCCGAGGGAACGGTCGGACTTCAGCGGGGATTATTGGCAAAGGGGGCGCGCACGGTGCTGGTGAGTCTCTGGAGCGTGGACGACGAAGCGACTGGATTTCTCATGCGTCGCTTTTATGAGCACTGGCTTGGCGGAGCGGGAAAAGCCGAAGCACTCCGCAGAGCGCAGACCGACGTGCGCACCAGCGCCAGCCATCCCAATTGGCGGCACTCGCGTTACTGGGCGGCGTTCCAGCTCGTCGGCGCGCGGTAGCCCAGGCCGGAAAGTGTAGGCACGGGATGCTACCGCCGCGCCATTGCGGTAAGGTGCCCGCGCAGTGAGAATTGGCGGGTCACGGCAAGGTCATTTACCCACAGTGGTTTCCGCGCATGCAACCTGAGCACGATCGGCTGGCGTCCGAGCTGGCCGACCGCTATCAAGTCGAGGGCGAGCTTGGCCGCGGCGGGATGGCAACCGTCCTCGCAGCGCGCGACCTCAAGCACGGCCGCAGAGTCGCGATCAAGGTGTTGACCGCCGACGCCGGCTCCGCGATCGGAGCGGAGCGATTCGCGCGCGAGATACGAATCGCCGCGGGACTGTCCCACCCGAACATTCTCGCGGTGTACGACTCCGGCGAAGCAGCCGGGTTGTTCTACTACGTGATGCCCATAGTGGAAGGCGAGTCGCTCCGGGCGCGCATCGATCGCGAGAAGTGTCTCGGCATCGACGAATCCATTAACATCGCCTGCGACGTGGCGGATGCGCTCGCGCACGCGCACGCGCAGGGAGTGATTCACCGCGACATAAAGCCGGAAAACATTCTGCTGCGTGGCGGGCACGTTTTTGTCGCCGATTTCGGAATAGCGCGGGCGCTGGAGCCGTCCCCCTCGGAGCGCCTCACCGGAACCGGGATGTCTCTCGGGACCGCGGAATACATGTCGCCGGAGCAAGCTGCCGGCGACGTGGTCGACGAGCGCGCCGACATCTACGCGCTCGGATGCACCCTTTACGAGATGCTCTCGGGAGACCCCCCGTTCACCGGGGCGAACGCGCGCGCAATCATGGCTCGGCACAGTCTCGAATTCGTGCCCTCGCTTCGAATCGTCCGGCCGGCCGTACCGGAGGAGCTCGAAGCGGCGGTGATGGGCGCGCTCGAGAAAACGCCCGCCGACCGCTACCGGACGATGGACGAGTTCAAGCGCGCCGTGCTGGGCGAAGCCGCGGCTCGCGCCCCGAGCGCGACGAGCAGACACACCGCGCGGTATAGGACGGCGGCCAGCTCGCCACGACCCGGGTCCCGGCGTCGGAGCATCCGCATT
This sequence comes from Gemmatimonadaceae bacterium, assembly GCA_035527035.1. Taxonomy (GTDB): domain Bacteria; phylum Gemmatimonadota; class Gemmatimonadetes; order Gemmatimonadales; family Gemmatimonadaceae; genus JACDCY01. The sequence goes on from DATLBG010000171.1 coordinate 2,566, forward strand.
GCGGCCGCCGCGGGAAGTCTGCTCGTGGTGGCGGGCGCCGTTGGCGCTTGGTACGCGATCAATCGTCCCACTGTTGCCGCAACGGATGCCAACCGTGTCGCCGTGCTTTACTTCGAGGACGTGAGCGGGGGCCCGCTGACGCACATCGCCGACGGACTTACGGAGTCGCTGATCGAGCAGCTCTCTACGGTCGGGGCGCTCGATGTCATATCCAAGGACGGCGTGCGCGCGTTCCGCGGCCGGGACGTCCCTCTCGACAGCGTGGGCCGCGCCCTGCAGGTAGGGAGCATCGTGCGTGGCAGCGTAGAGCCGAACGGCCGAATGGTGCGCGTTACGGTCCGGCTCGTGGATGCGCTTTCCGACGCGGACATCGGAAGGAAGAGCTTTGAGTTCGACACGGCCCGAGTCGTCGCGCTGCAGGGGCAGATCGCAACGCAGGTGGTCGAATTCCTGCGCGAGCGATTGGGCAATGAAGTGCGCCTGCGCGACGATCGGGCAGCGACGACGAGCAACCAGGCGTGGACTCTGGTGGAGCGGGCGGGAAGAGCCCGCAAGGACGCCGACTCGCTCGCCGCCGCGGGCGCGCCGGAGGCCGCGTTCGCCGCGCTCGCGCGTGCCGACTCGCTGCTGGCAAGCGCGGAGCGGTTCGATGGTCGCTGGTCCAAGATTCCCGTTCTCCGCGCCAACGTGATGCAAGCGCGGGCGAGACAACAGGTGGGCAACCCGACCGCGCTGGCGGCCACGATTGACACGGGTCTCGCGCACGCGGGTCGCGCCATCCGCCTGCAGCCCAACAATGCGGACGCATTCCAGGTCCAGGGTGTATTGCAGCTGCTCGCGTTTCAGCTGCGGATCGAAACCGATCCGCGGCGACACGACCGCCTGCTCGCGGCCGCAGAATCGAGCCTCACGCGAGCCGTGGAGCTGAACAGCGGTCAAGCAGGCGCCTGGGCGGCCCTGAGCTCCCTCCACTACTCGAAGCCCGACATTCAGGCCGCCAGTGTCGCCGCGCTGAATGCGTACCGGGCCGACGCGTACCTGTCTTCGGCAAAGCTGATCCTTACGCGACTCTTCTGGACTTCACACGACCTCGAGCAGTTTCCGGAAGCGTTGAAGTGGTGCAACGAAGGCAGGCGCCGGTTTCCCCAGGATCCCTTCTTCACCGCATGCCGTCTCTGGATGTACACCACGCGGCTGGAGCGGCCGGATCTCGACAGCGCCTGGGCATATCGAGGCCGGTACGTCGCCCTCACTCCCGAGAACGCGAGCGACCCAACCCAGCGGCGCGCGTACGCCGCGAAGATGGGCGACGTCCTGGTGGCTGGTGCGCTCGCCCGCGCGGGGCTCGCCGACAGCGCGCGCAGCGTTCTGCAACGGGCCCGCGCCGGCGCGGACGTTGATCCCGACCGTACGCTGCAGGGGTTCGAAGCGATAATCCGCGTGATCCTCGGTGAGCATGACGAGGCCGTGACGCTGCTCGCGAGCTACCTGAGCGCGAATCCCGGGCACGGCAGGGGATTCGCGACGGGCACCGGCTGGTGGTGGCGCGACCTGCAATCCAACCCGAATTTCAAGAGGCTCATCGCCGGCGCGCGATAGCAAGTGGATGGCGAATCGGTTGACGCGTCGAGCTGCGACGCATCACGAGCGCAGCGCCTTACAGCAAACACATGACCGCGACGCCGCAAACGGACGGCGTATTTTCGAGCCGGGCTGCCAAATGACCGTTGGAGCGCCTCGTGGGGGCGCTGACGACCGCCCCGCGCCTCGGTAACAACGTTCTTCTTGCCGGACGGGCCCGAAACGCTACAATGAGCGCTTCCATATCCCACACCTGGGCCAACATGTCACGCACACTATTGCGGCGGGCAGCATTTCTTGTCGCGGCCGTCGCCGTCATTGGCTGCCGCGATCAATCGCCAGACCCGCTGGCGCCGGGCGCCCT
>DATLBG010000172.1:0-12306 GCA_035527035.1 Gemmatimonadaceae bacterium
GCCATGCACGCCGACGAGACGACGATCCCTTCGCTGTACTTGGCGAGCAGCTCGCGGTCCACGCGCGGTTTGGCGTAGAAGCCCTCGGTGTAGGCCAGCGAGGAGAGCTTGACCAGGTTCCGGTATCCCACGGCGTCGCGCGCCAGAAGGACCAGATGGAAGTAGGGCTTGGACCGGAGGTCCGTGCGGGCCTTGAGGCGCCGGTCGCCGGGAGCGACGTAGGCCTCCATCCCGATGATCGGCTTGAGCTTCGCCTTTCTCGCCAGCTCCTGGAATTCCCAGGCGCCGTGCAGGTTGCCGTGATCCGTTATCGCGAGCGCCGGCTGTTCGAACTCCAGCGCTCGCGATATCAGGTCGCCTATCCGGTTAGCACCGTCGAGAAGAGAGTATTCCGAGTGGCAGTGGAGATGGACGAAGGACACCCCGAAATCTAGCCGCGATTCCCGCCGCTCATGGCCAGGTTGGCGCAGCTTACGACATTGTTGAGCTGGGTCCCGCCGTTATAGACGTTGGCGTGGTAGGAACCGCTAGTCGGTAACGTCAGCGGCATCTCCATGTCGAGCTCGCCGCGGCTGTTGCCGCCGATCTCGATCACCGGGAAACGCTGTAAGGCTACCAGCGGGAGCGCGACGCTCCCGCAGCGGCCCGGAACGATTCCCCACTGCATCTGCGAGACGTTGCGCAGGTCGGTGGAAAGGGTGATCCGGACGCGCGCCCGATCCGCTCCGGCCTGGGCGAGAAAGATGCTGCCGGTCGTCTTGTTCTGTGACGTCGGGGCGGCCATGCCCGTGCGCTGCTGGGTCGCCTGAAAGTTGCCCTGCCAGCGGACCGGCGTTCCCGCGGCCGCAACCGCGGCGGCGCGATCGTTCGACGACGGGGCCGGCACGGACTCGACCGCCGGCGGAGCGCTCGCGCACCCGGAAAGCGCCGCGATCGCGATGATGCCCGTGCTGATGCGAAGTAGATGCATATTCACCTGCGGAAAGTTGTGAATGACATGGCGGGAAAGTCCGCTGCCCGCGACTTACCCCATACCACTAGGGGCGGTGCCAAAGCTTGTCAAATAAACCGGAAGCCAAGCCTGCCAGGCCCATTTCCCGCGCACGGTACGGAATCTATCTGACCGTCACTTTGCTGTTTCCGTTCGCTCTGCTCGGTCTGGTCGAGCTTGGCCTGCGCGTGGCTGATCCGCGCGGCGGCCTCCCGCTGTTCGAGCAGCCGGCGTTCGTGAGCGGGGATTACCTCGTCGCGAGCCGGTCGGTCGGCCAACGGTGGTTCGGCGGCATCCGCAACCCGCCCACCGCCGCCCCGGAGCCGTTCGCCCGCGTGAAGCCGGCGCGCTCTTTTCGCGTATTCGTGCTCGGCGAGTCCACCACCGCCGGCTTTCCATACCCGCGCAACGTCACGTTCTCACGCTATCTGCGCGACGCCCTCCGCGACGCCATGCCCGGCGATTCGGTCGAGGTCGTGAACCTCGGCATCGCCGCGACGAACAGCTTCGCGATGCTCGACATGGCCGGAGAGATCGCCCGGCAGCGACCCGACGCAGTGCTGATCTACGCCGGGCACAATGAGTTCTATGGCGCGCTGGGCGCGGCGTCGCGCGTGAGCGCACCGGGAGGCCCGCTCGCCGTGCGACTGTATCTGAGGCTGCTGCGGCTGCGGACCGTGCAGGCCATGCGCGGCGGACTGGCGAAGCTGCGCGGCGGCGCGGCGGAATCGGCCGAGGATCTCGAGGCGGCGAGTCTCATGGAAGTGCTCGCGCGCGATCGCGAAGTCCCGTTGTCCGGGGAACTGTACCGGGCCGGCCTGAGCCAGTTCGAGCGGAACCTGTCGGCGATCTCGGGCATTTTCCGGGAGCGCGGGATCCCGGTGTTCATCGGGAGCTTGGCGAGCAATCTCCGCGACCAGCCACCCTTCGCCGCGGAAACGAATCGGAGCCGGTCGGGCGCGGTCGCGGCCTACGACAGCGCGCGCGCGGCGGCAGTCGTTGGGGACAGTGCGTCAGCCGCGCGACTGTTTTCGCGCGCCCGCGATCTGGACGTCGTGCGCTTTCGCGCGCCGGCCGAGTTCAATGAGGTGATCCGGCGCGTCGCGGCGTCGGCCGGCGCCACGTACGTGCCCGTCGCTGAGGCTTTCGCCGCGGCTTCACCGGGCGGTGTGCCGGGACATGAGCTGCTGCTCGAGCACGTGCACCCGCGACGCGCGGGTTACGCGCTGATGGGCCAATCTTTCTTCGAGGCTTTGGCGTCCTCTCCGGCGATTCGCTCGCGGATGGATACGTCGCGCGTGAGATCGTGGGCCGACTACGAAGCCGCCATGGCGCTGACGCCGTTCGACGAGCGCGTCGCCCGGCATACGGTGAACACGTTAATCGTGCGCTGGCCGTTCGTTCCGGCCGCGAGGCAGTCGGATTATCGCGCGACCTACGTCCCCGTGGATCTGCTGGACAGCCTGGCGTTCGCGGTGTCGCGCGGCGCTTCATGGGAGCAATCGAAGCTACGGCTCGCCTCCGAGTATGAGAGCCGCCGGCAATTCGACTCGGCCGCTGCGGAATACGCGGGCCTCGCGCGCGACGCGCCGCTCTTCGCCGAGCCGCACGAGCTGCTGGCGCGCTCCCTCGCGCTGGCTGGACGGCAAGAGGCATCCGACAGCGCGCTGGCGAGGGCGGTGGCGATCCGCCCCACGGCGGAAGCCCTGGCGCGACTTGGCGTGAGCGCCGTGCGCCGCCGCGCGCTGCCGGAAGCAATCTCGCTGCTGCGCCGCTCGCACGCGCTGCAGCCCAATCCCGACGTTTTGTACCAGCTGTCGCTCGCCTACGGGATGGCGAACGACCTGCCCAACGCGCGCGCAACCGCCGTTCAGCTCGCGCGCACCAACCCTGGCCACCCCGGTCTGGCGGACTGGCTCAGGAGCCTTGGCGTGCAGTGATCCACCGGCCCGAATTCACTTGACTACCGCTGCTCCGGCAACATTCGTAAGACAGGCGAGTAGTAGTCGCTGGCTGAGTCCCTTGGGGGTCACATGAGGTGTCGTCGCTCGACTTCTTTCGCGCGGACCATATCGTCCGCCGGCATTGCTCTGCTCGCCGCCGCCGCGATTCTGATCCTGCCGCTCGACGCCGCCGCACAGGCGGGACTGCGCGGGGTGGTGCTCGACTCGCAGGGTGGAACGATTCCCGGTGCGCAGGTTTCGATCGAAGGCTCCAACGCTGCGACCGTCACGGACGTCGCCGGGGTTTTCCGGCTCCAGCGCATTCCCCGGGGCTCGGTCACTTTGAATGTGAGGCGTCTGGGATACCGCCCAGGTCAGGCCATCATTCAACACGCCGGCGCAACCGAGACAGCCGTCGAGGTGAGGCTCATCGCGGTCCCGGAAGTGCTGCCGACCGTGGAAGTGCGGCGCAGGGGAGACATCTCCGACTCGCGCCTGGCGGGCTACAACGCGCGTCGCGAAAAGCGGGTGGGACACTTTGTCACCCGGGATCAGCTCGACAGACGCGATTCGCCGAGGTTCGCCGACGTTCTGCGGGGGGTTCCCGGGGTCGTGGTGAGGCCCCTGCGCGGGTCGGGTGGCGGCAGGACCGTCAGCATGCGAGGGAATTGCTCGCCGCTGGTGTTTTTCGACGGGTTCCCAGCCGCAGCCGGCCCGATGGACCTCGACATGGTGGATCTATCGACGGTCGAAGGGATCGAGATTTATTCCAGCCTGGCGACCATCCCTGTGGAATTCATGAGTGTCGCGGGGACCGAGAGGTGCGGTGTCATCGCGATATGGTCGCGGACGGCGCGGCCGCGGCAGCGGCGTCTCGCCGAGGCGCGAGCCGGGGAGCTGGACCGGCAGATGGCGTCGAAGACCGTTTATACCGCCGAACAGGTGGATAACGCCGCGATTCTGGCGCCGGGAACGGTGAAGCCGGTGTATCCGGATTCGCTCTGGCGTGCCGGCGTTGGCGGCCGCGTGGTTGCGGAGTTCATCGTGGGTGTGGACGGGATCATCGAGCAGGGCACTTTCGGAGTCGCTTCTACCACGCATCCGCAATTCTCGGCTTCCGTGCGGTCCGCGCTCGAAACTGCGGTATTTCGGTCTGCCACCCTGGCAGGTCGAAGAGTTCGCCAGTTGGTCCAGGTCCCCTTTGTTTTCGACCCGGCCGAGGACAGGCCGGCGGGGACCGGCCAGCCCTGATTTGAGAGCTGGTCAGCGCCCGGTTCCAGCGGTATCCGTCCGGACGCTCCCGCCCCCTCGCGGGTCACGAGATTGTCCTTGCGCAACGACTCCCCCAAGGGGCATTTTGTCTATTCACCCCGACGAAGCCGAGACCGGTTCGTGAGGGGCAACTTCTCGAGCTTATCAGGGTAGGCACACCATTCATGCGTTGCCCGCGCATGTTTTGCGGTGCCGCTCTTATCGGCACGAGGCTTTTTGGCTTTCACCAGCAGTACCAGGAGGATCGAGCATGACAAGACTCGCACGTACGCGAATCACCGTCTGGTTGCTCGCACTCGTACTGGGCGCGTTCGGCGCTCAGGAAGTGCAGGCTCAGGCGGCGGTCATCACAGGTAAGGTGACCAACGAACAGGGCGCGCCGATTCCGGGCGCCAACGTCGCCATCCAGACTCTCGGAGTCGGGGCCCAGGCAAACGCCAGCGGCGACTTCTCTTTCACCGTACCCGACGCTCAGGCGAACGGACAGACGGTCGCACTGACGGCCCGCTTCATCGGCTTCACGCCCGCGCAGCGCAGCATCACTCTGTCCGCCGGCACGCAGACGGTGAATTTCTCGCTCCGCGCCGATCCGTTCCGCCTCGAAGAGGTGGTCGTGACGGGCGTTTCCTCCGCGACGTCGCAGAAGAAGCTGACGTTCTCGGTTGCGACGGTCAGCGAAGCGCAGATGCGCGAAGTTCCGGCCAGCTCTCCGATCGCGGCGCTTGCGGGCAAGGTTTCAGGCGCCAAGGTCAACATCGGCCGTGGTAACCCCGGTGCGTCGCCGACGATTCGTCTTCGTGGCTCGACGAACCTCGGGGTCGGTGGCAGCACGCCGCTGATCCTGCTCGACGGTGTCATCACGGCGGCGAACATCGCCGACATCGATGCCAACGACATCGAGTCCATCGAAGTCCTGAAGGGCGCGGCAGCCGCGTCGTTCTACGGCTCCAACGCGGCCAACGGCGTGGTCAACATCACGACCAAGCGCGGCCGCAGCCTGCCGGACAACAAGCTGGCCTTCACGCTCCGTTCAGAATACGGTCAGTCGGGCTTCCAGCGGTTCGTTCCGCTGAACGAGCACCATCACTACGTGGTAAATCCGGATGGCCGGATTCAGCAGACGGCTGCCGGTCAGAGAGTCCCGGATGCCGACGGTTTTGCAGACAACGCGTATCCCTCGCGCGGTCCGGACCGGTGGCGCAACCAGCTGAAGACGTGGCTGGGCGACGGCGAGTTCTACAGCAACAACCTCCAGCTCGGTCTGCGTCGTGGAAACACCAACTTCCACACGGCCTATACGGCTGACCGCAATCAGGGCATCCTTCCCCTGACCAACGGTCAGCACCGCCAGAACGTGCGTCTGAACGTCGATCAGGGCCTTGGCAGCAAGGCTGATCTCTCGATCAGCACCACCTACGGCATCAACAAGAACGACTACGATCCCGACGCCTCGCCTGCCTGGTTCGAGCTCATGCAGATGCCGGGTGACGTGGATCTCAGAAACCCCAGCGGCACGGACACGGTGGAGTTCTTCCCCAAGATCCCGACCATGAAGGCGCCCAGCGCGCGCATGAACCCGCTGTACAACCTGGCGAACCGTGAGTTCGACCTCCGCCGCGAGCGCATCATCGGCTCGGCGTCGGCGCGGTACCGCCCGACGGATTGGCTCCGCTTCGAGGGCAGCTACGGAACCGACCGCCTGAACAGAAGGCAGCACAGTTACGGTTACCGCGGCATCCTCGGAGAGCAGGGACAGGCTCTTCCGGGCGACCTGTCGCGCTTCACGCAGTCCATCATTTCCGACAACATGCAGGCGAACGCGACTGCTACCAAGCAGTTCGGGCCGGTGCTCTCCACGACCCGCCTCGGTTACGCCTACGAGCAGGGACGCCGCGCCGAGTTTTCGGCCGGGGGTTCCAGGTTGAACGTGAACTTCGTTCCCGACCTCGATGCGTTGGCGCCCGCGGAAGTCTCGATCAGCTCGCTCGAGCACCTTACGCGGTCGAACAGCTTCATGGGTGGCCAGACCCTGGACATCAGGGATCGCTACCTGTTCGACGTTCTCTTCCGGAACGACGGCTCGTCGTTGTTCGGTCCGGAAAACCGTCGCGCCGATTTCTATCGTGTGTCCGGCGCGTGGCGCATCAGCGAAGACTTCTCGATTCCTGGCGTTCAGGAGCTGAAGATTCGCGCTGCGCAGGGAACGGCGGGACTTCGTCCCCAGTTCGCCAATCAATACGAGACCTACACGGTTTCTGCCGGTCAGATTTCCAAGGCCCAGCGGGGTAACCGACTGCTAAAGCCCGCGATTCAGACCGAGAAGGAATTCGGTGTCAATGCGACGTTCGCGAACCGGTTCGATCTCGAGGTCGTGCAGGCCAACCGCGTGACGCGCGGCGCCTTCCTGGCCATTCCGCTGTCGCTCGCGCAGTCCGGCGGCTTCAGCACGCAGGTTCAGAACGCGGCCGACGTCTCGGCCAAGACCACCGAGTTCATGCTGCAGACTCGGGTGTTTGACCGCCCGGACTTTGCGTACTCGTTCAGCCTCACGGCCGACCGCACGCGTCAGAAGATCGACAAGCTTGGACGTGCGCCGTTCCGTGTGAATCCGGAAGGCTCGCAGGGTCAGGACGCCTTCTATTACTGGGAAGGTCAGCCGCTCGGCATCATTTACGGCGCCAAGTGGGTTCGGACCTTCGAGGAGCTCAAGCTGAATCCGGCGAACGCCGCTGCTGTCGAGAGCGACTACGTCGTCAATTCACTCGGCTACCTCGTTCGTAACACCCCGACCGGCCTTCAGACGCCGATCCGTCGCGTCGAGGTAATCGATGGCGTGTCCACGAACCAGTTCATCATCGGAGACGTGAACCCGGACTACAGCTTCGGCTTTGCCAACAACATCCGGCTCCGCGCCTTCTCGATCTATGGCCTGATCGATGGCCAGCAGGGCGGTCACGTCTACAACTTCACCAAGCAGTGGATGTTCCAGGATCACCGTCATGGTGACATCGACCAGTCGGGCAAGGCGGACGCTGACAAGATTCCGCTGAACTTTTACGCCGCGGGTCTGTACAACGGCCTCGGTGCGAACGACTACTTCGTCGAGGACGGCTCCTACGTCAAGCTGCGCGAGCTCTCGGTCGCGTACAGGCTCGGTGACCGTGCTCTTCAGGTCGCTGGCCTGAACCGGTTTGCCAGCGGCATCAAGCTGGCTCTGATCGGTCGCAACCTGCTCACGTGGAGCGACTACAGTGGATTCGACCCGGAAGTCACGTCGGGTAACGACTTCAACTTCCGCATGGATGGATTCCGCTATCCCAACTTCCGGACAATCACGGGTCAGGTAGAGATCACGTTCTGATCTCTACCCCGACCGGGGAGCTAAATACATGACTAGTTTCAGAAAGCTTTACACGATGGTTGGCGCCGTCGCGCTGATGGTTGGTAGCGGCTGCGGTGACCTCGAGGTGACGAACCCGAACAACCCGGACGTGGAGCGCGCCCTGGCTTCCGCTGAGGATGTGAAGAACCTTTCCATTTCGACTCTGAACTCGTGGTACCTCACGAGCACGTACGTCGATGGGAACTACTTCGCGTCTTCCGTGACGGCCGACATGCACACGTCGAACTTCGGTAACTTCGGCATGCGGTTCAATAACCTTGAGCCGCGGACCCCGTACGAGAACCTTTCGGCGGGTAACGATCGCGAAGTCGCCCGTACCGGTTGGGACTTCAACTACAGCACCCTCGGCGCGGCCAACGACGCGTTAAAAGCGTACAGCGGCGGTATTTCGCTGGGAAGCACCGCCGAGACGAACAAGTACAAGAATCTCGCGCAGTTCTCTCAGGCGGGTTCACTGATGAACCTTGCGCTGTGGTATGACAAGGCCTTCATCATCGACGAGACGTTCGATCCGACCGGCCCCAAGCCGGAGCTGCAGCCGTACGCCGCAGTCTCGGCGGCGGCGCTGGCGAAGTGGGAGGCGCTTATTGCTTCCAGCACCGGAAGCACGGCCACCTACTCGCAGGCGGAGTTGCCGATGGTTGGCAACCTGACCGGCGCGAGGCTGAACAGACTGGCGAATACGTTTGCCGCTCTGACGATGGCCTACACCCCGCGTAACGCCACGCAGAACGCTGCGGTGAATTGGGCGAAGGTTGCTCAGCTCGCCGAGAGGGGCATTGGTACCGGCTCTGCCGGCGCCCCGTTCGACATGGTCGTCACCGGTGACGGCTTCGTGAACTGGTATTCGTACATCCAGTACTACGGCAACGAGCACAGCTGGGTTCGTGTGGACCATCGCCTCATCAACCTGATGGAAAGCCCGAAGACCACGCCTGCCAAGTTCGACGGCGTTGTGCGCCCGCGCGGAACGTCGCCGGATGCGCGATACACGACGGACTACGACTACTGCGCGGCGAGCAATCCGGCGCCCGCAGCGGGCAATGGTTCCTGCCAGGCCCCGGTGATTGGAGATCCGGGCCGCGGCATCTGGATGCAGAGCAATTATTACCACTCCAGGTATGACCACTATGCCCGTACGACGCCGGTAACGGCTGCCCGTACGGCGGTGCCCTACATCCTGGCCGCTGAAAGCGACCTGATCCGCGCGGAAGCGTTGATCCGGTCGGGCGGAAACAAGGCGACGGCTGCCTCGCTCATCAACACGACGCGCGTCGGTCGGGGCAATCTGCCCGCGCTGACGGGTGCGGAGGCGAACGACGCGATGCTTGCAGCGATCGACTACGAGCGTCAGGTCGAGCTTATGAGCACCAACGGTCTCGAGCTGGTTCGTGCGCGTCAGGGCCTGACGGACCGTCTGCAAATTGGAACCTGGCGTCACCTCCCGATTCCTGCGAAGGAATTGGAGACGCTTGGTCTGCCGATCTACACCTTCGGCGGCGCGGCCCAGAATCCAAACGGTATCTAAGCACCACAGTTTCCCGTAACACAGCCGGGTGCGCATCTTCGGATGCGCACCCGGTTTTTCTATTTTGGCTATTGGCTCTTTGCTTGCAGTCAGCCAATAGGCAACAGCAAAAAAGGCTTCTTAGAGGGGGTGCATCGATGGCCAGATCCAGTAAGGTCTACAGGATGGTTGGCGCTGCCGTGCTGATGTCTGCTAGCGCCTGCGGCGACCTGGAAGTGACCAACCCGAATAACCCTGACATCGCGCGCGCGGTAGGCTCGGCGGAAATGGCAAAGAGCCTCGCGATCTCCACGGTGAACTTGTGGTACCTCACGAGCACGGCAATGCGCCCGTACCTGGACGCATCAACGACCGCGGACGTGCACACCACGAGCTTCTGCTGCGGTCGCTTCAGCAACCTCGAGCCGCGCATCCCATATGAGAACCATTCGGCGGGAGGCGATCGAGAGGTCGCCGGATTGCCGTGGGACTTTAACTACAGCACGCTAGGCACGGCCAACGACGTCCTGCGCGCCCTCAGCAACGGTGTCGCGTTATCCACCGCGGCGGAGACCGCCAAGTACAAGCAGCTCGCGATGTTCTCGCAGGCCGCTTCACTGATGAATCTCGCGCTTTGGTTCGATAAGGCGTTCGTGGTCGACGAAACACTCGATCTGCCGGGCCCGCGAGCTCAGCTCCAGCCGTACGGGGCCGTGTCGGCGGCGGCCCTGGCCAAGTGGGAAGCGCTCATCGCATCGAGCGCCGGTAACACCGCGGTGTATTCCCAGTCCGAGTTTCCCATGGTGGGCGGCCTGACCGGCTCGCGCCTCAACCGCATCGCAAACACGATGGCGGCCGTAACCATGGCCTACACCCCGCGTAACGCGACAGAGAACGCCGCCGTGAACTGGGCGAAGGTCGCTGCCCTCGCCGCGCAGGGCATTGGCAGCGGCTCAGCCGGGATTCCGTTCGACGTCACGGTGACCGGAGACAACAACACCTGGTACTCGTACATCAACTTGTACGGAAACGACCACAGCTGGACCCGCATCGACCATCGGCTCATCAACCTGATGGACGGTACGACGCCTCCGCGGTTCAACGGCGTCGTTGTCGGCAGACGAACGTCGCCAGATGCGCGCTACGTCATGGACTTCGAATTCTGCTCGAGCGGCAATCCTGCGCCGAGTACGGGCGACGCTTCCTGTCAGGCGTCCGTTATCGGCGATCCCGGTCGCGGCATCTACATGCAGAGCACCTGGTACCACAGCAGGTACGATCACCATGCGCGCACAACTCCAGGTACGGCGGGTCGTACCGCGGTGCCGTACCTTCTGGCGGCGGAAAACGACCTCATCCGCGCTGAAGCGCTGATCCGCTCCGGCGGCAGCAGGGCGACGGCTGCGGCACTCATCAACAGCAGCCGCGTCACGCGTGGCGGTTTGCCCGCCATGATGGGCGGCGAGGCAACCGCTGCATTGCTTGCGGCGATCGACTACGAGCGTCAGGTGGAGCTAGTGAACACCAACGGGCTGGATCTGCAACGCGCTCGTCAGGGTCTCACCGCTCGGCTCCAAACGGGAACCTGGCGTCACCTTCCGATTCCCGCGAAGGAGCTGGAGACGCTCGGCATGCCGGTCTACACCTTTGGGGGGTCTGGCAAGGAACAGTAAGCGTTAAAGCTCGACAAAACCCGGGTTGGTTCACAGGCGGTGCATTGGACAGCGCTTATTGAGGTTCGTGGCCGGTCGGTTGGAGGCATCGCCCAACTACTACTGCTAGTAGTTCCCTCCCTTCTGTTGGCGCACTATGATAGGATATGCGTCACTGCGGCGCATTGCTCGCGTCTCCCTTCATGGAGGGTACGTCATGCTGCAGTCGAACTGGATCGTCCCCAAGGTGTTGGTAGTACTTCTCACGGCTGTTTCGCTGGGGTTCGCAGCCGTGGAAGTGGCCGTTGCAAGTCCTGCTATCGCCTGCCCATATGACGGACAAACGCACTTAGGGGAGTGCATCGCCGGCGACGGCGAGTGCGCGAACGCCTGCCGAATCGCCAATGGTCCGGAGGCGACTGGATCATGCGGCCCCGCGCCGGGCGGTGACAACTGCTGCGTTTGCATTTACTAGCCTTGGTTGCCTCGCCCGCCGTGGGAAATGCGGGCGAGGCAGTCTTGCAGCCGGTCGCGTATGATCCATGAACTCAATTCCGCGCCAAAGCGTACTGCGGCTTACTGGGAGGTCCACGTCGCGTGGAGTCTTGTGGTACTGTTGGCCGGGATCACGCTGATCCTGACCATCAGACATCGCGCCCTCAGAAATGAATTTTTGACCCATCGCCGGTCGGATGTGCGGATGACAGCCGGGACCTATGTGCCGCCGTTTTCCGCACGATCGACCGATGGCGCGACGTATCGCGTAGGCGAGGATAATGGCACGAATGGGTACGTCCAGGTCGTGACCGTGTTAACTGCGCAATGCCCCTTCTGCGCAACGACGCTGCCCGTATGGAAATCGATCCACAGCGCTCTCACGAGCGATTCATTGGATGTTGGGTTCTTCGCGCTGACGACGGACTCGATGGAGATAGCATCGCAATACGTTCAGGCGAACTCGGTGCCTTTCCCGGTTATCCCATTTCCGCACAGAAAGTACGTTCACCTTTATCGCTCATTCGTCGTGCCTCAGACGCTGGTTATTGGCGGAGACGGACGGGTAGTATACGCGCGCTCTGGCGTGCTTGAGCGAGGGCCTGCTGTCGATTCTATATTTGCTGCCGTCAGGGCGGCCCGCGCGACGGATTACAGGCGACGCTGATGAAGGAGCGAGAATCACCCCCTCATAAATTCGCTAGAAGATTGAATAGATAAAGGGCGCCAGCGCAGTTCCCTGAGTAAGAAACAGCAGCCCGCTTATCAGGACCATCACCACAATGATCGGCGCGAGCCAGAGCTTCTTCCGCTCGCGCATGAACGCCCACAGCTCCCTGATCACGGACAGCATCGTTCGGCCCCCGCTAGAATTGACGCTCCATCCGCGACTTGGGCGGCAACGGAGGACGCTGCTCCCAATATGACGCGGCCGGACCCGGGCGCCTGGAAACCGCGCGCCTGATCAGACCGGTGGGCGTGAGCACCAGATAGTACACGATGGCCATCATTACCGGCGTAGTGAACCGGCCGATCGCCTCGCC
>DATLBG010000173.1:0-10151 GCA_035527035.1 Gemmatimonadaceae bacterium
GAGTTGTCCGAGCGCGAGAAAAAAGTGCTGGAGGCCGTCATCCAGTGCTACGTGGAAACGGCCCAGCCGGCCGGCTCGCGCGCGCTCGCCCGGAAGTTCGGGCTCGGCGTCTCGCCGGCGACCATTCGCAACACGATGAGCGACCTGGAAGAGAAGGGCTTTCTGTATCACCCGCACACTTCCGCGGGGCGCATCCCGACCGATGCCGCGTACCGGTCCTACGTGAATTCGCTGCTCCCACCCATCGCCGTAGCAACGGCCGATCATCGCAAGCTGGCTGAGGTCATCTCCGGCGCCGGATCGGCGATCGACCAGATCCTGAGGCGCGCGGCGCAGAGTCTCGGTGTCATCACGCAGGAGCTCGGCGTCGCCCTCGGACCGCGGCTGGACCGGAGTATTCTGCGCAGGCTGGATCTCGTGCGGCTGAGCTCCGACAGGCTGCTGATGGTCCTCACGCTCGACGGCGGCACGATGCGCACGATCTTCGTCGAGACGCGCGGCGAGATCGCCGATGTCGCGCTCGCGGAAGTTTCGCGCGTGCTCAACGAGCGGCTCACCGATCTCACGATGGCCCAGGTCCGGGAGACGCTCGCTGTGCGGCTGCGGGACGCGACCACGCGCCCCGAGGCGAGCGAGCTGCTGAACGTCTTCATCGAGGAGGCGGATCAGCTGCTCGAGTCGGCGCTGCCAATCGACGAGGAGTCTGTCGTGCTCGGGCAGGCGTCGGTGCTCGCCGAGCAGCCCGAGTTCGCGACCGGGGACGGCATGCGGCGCCTGGTGACGCTCACCGAGACGCGGCAGCAGCTTGGCAAGCTTCTGCGCACGCGCAGCGGCGTTCCGGGAATATCGATTACCATTGGAAGCGAGCACGACGACCCCGCGCTCGAGAGCTTCACCGTCGTGACGGCGGAATACACCGCGGGATCCCTCAGCGGCGTGATCGGGGTCATCGGCCCGACGCGGATGCCGTACGAGAAGGTGATCTCGCTGGTGAGCCACACGTCGAGGCTCGTTACCGATTTAATGGACGAAAATGGCTGATTACTACGCGGTGCTCGGCGTGGACCGGACCGCCAGTGACGACGAAATCAAAAAGTCGTACCGCAAGCTGGCGATGCAATACCATCCCGATCGCAACAACGGGACGCCGGAATCCGAGGAGAAGTTCAAGCAGATCACGGAAGCGTACGACGTGCTTCGTGATCCGCAGAAGCGCTCGGCGTACGACCGCTTCGGCGAGGCCGGGCTGCGCCGCGGCGCCGGCGGGTTCCATCACGTGGACCTTTCGGAAGCGCTCAACATCTTCATGCGCGATCTCGGCGGGTTCACCGGTCTGGGCGACATCTTCGGCGGTGGCAGAACACAGTCCGGCCCGCGCACAGGCGCCGACGTGCGCATCACCATCCCGCTCACGTTGGCCGAGGTCGCGACGGGTGGCGAGAAAAAGGTCACGCTCAAGCTGCTCAATCCATGCGACCGGTGCACGGCCACGGGCGCGGAGCCCGGCACGGAGGCCGTCACGTGCGCGACCTGTGGCGGGACCGGAGAGCTGCGTCGCGCGCAGCGCTCGTTCTTCGGCCAGGTCATGAGCATCTCGCCCTGTCATGCCTGCTCGGGTGAGGGCAAGCTGATCGCCTCGCCGTGCAAGAAGTGTCGTGGCGAGGGCCGCGTCCGGAGCGACGAGGCGATCACGGTGCGCGTGCCGGCCGGGGTGGATACGGGGCAGTACATGACGCTTCGGGGAACGGGCACAGTGGGACCGCGCGGCGGACCGCGCGGCGACATCCTCGTCGTATTCGACGTCGAGGACGACCCGCGGTTCGAGCGCGACGGCGAGGATCTCTTCTGCGAGGTGCTGGTTACGTACCCGCAGCTAGTGCTGGGCGGCAACGTGGAGGTGCCGGCGGTGAACGGCACCGTATCGCTCCGGATTCCCGCCGGCTCGCAGAGCGGACAGCAGTTCAACCTGCGCGGTCGCGGGCTTCCGCGGGTGAACGCATCGGGTGTCGGCGATTTGCATGTCCGCATCCAGCTGTGGACTCCCGACGCGCTAGCCGCGGAGGAAGAGGCGCTCGTGAAGAAGCTCGCGGAGCTGAGACCGAAGGCACCCGCGCCGCAGCACAAGGGATTCTGGAACAAGATCAAGGAATCCCTCGGCGCGTGAGCGTTTACGCGGTGCGCGTCCGGCCGCGGCACAATCATGATGCGGTAGTCGCGGCGTTGTTCGATGCCGGATCCACGGGCGTGCACGAGGACGGCGACACGCTGGTGACGAGCTTTCCCGACGATTCCGCGATTGCGTCGCTGCGCGACCGGGTTGCCCGCGTGGATCCGGGCGCGGAGGTCGAGGTAGACGTCGTCACGCCGACGGATTTTTCGGAATGGCGCGGCACCGTGCGGGCGCACACGGTCGGCGGGATAACGGTGGCTCCGCCGTGGGTGCGTGTGGACGGACCCGGTCATGTCCTGGCGATCGAGCCCGCCATGGCGTTCGGCACGGGCGAGCACGAGACGACCAGACTGTGTCTCTCACTGCTGCAGCATGTAATTAAGCCGGGCGACACGGTCGCGGATCTCGGGTCCGGGAGCGCGGTGCTCGCGATAGCCGCCGCGAAGCTCGGCGCGCGCTCGGTCGCGGCGATAGAGATCGATCCCGACGCGACCTCCAACGCGGAGGAAAACGTGGCCCGCAATGGAGTCGCGGAAGTGGTGCATCTCTTCGAGGCCGACGCGACGACGCTTCTGCCGCTGATCGCTCCGGTGAGAGTGGTGATCGCCAACATCCTTTCGTCGGTGATAACGGAGCTGCTTCCCATGATCCGCGCTTCGCTCCCGCCCGGGGGCGAGGCGATCTTCAGCGGCATCCTGGTGACGGAGAGGGACGACGTGCTCGCGCGGCTGCGTGAAGGCGGCTGGTCGGTCGCGCGAGAAGAGAGTGAAGGGGACTGGTGGAGCGCCGTGGCCGTTCGCAGCCCGCGATGAGCCGGCCCACGGCGAAGATCGCGCTGTTTGCCGGCGAGCCCTTCGAGGCCGGAAAAATTCTTACGCTCGCGGAAGACGCGGCCAACCATCTGCGCGTCGTGCGCGCTGCTCTGGGCGACAGCGTGGACCTGCGGGACGGACGCGGTGGCGTCGGAAGCGGCACGATCGCGCGGATGGCGCGCGGATCGGTAACCGTGGACGTTACCGATGCGGAGCACGTCGAGCCGCTCCCGGCCATTCATCTCATGGCTCCCATCGGCGACCGGGATCGCATGCTGTGGCTGGGTGAGAAAGCCACGGAGATAGGCGTGACGTCGTGGCGCCCCGTTCTCTGGAAGCGGTCGAAGAGCGTTTCGCCGCGCGGAGAGGGCACGATGTTCATGGCCAAGCTTCGAGCGCGGATGATATCAGCGCTGCTGCAGTCGCGCGGGGCGTGGCTACCCGAGATTCATCCGGACGCGCCGCCGGAGCGCGCCATCGCTGCCGCGCCCGCTGGTGCGCGCTTTCTTCTCCATTTGGACGGAGCGCCGATGCTCGCCGCCGAGCTCGCCGCGCCGGTTACCATCGCGGTCGGGCCCGAAGGCGGCATCGAGGAGCAGGAGCGCGCGGCGTTCGTCGAATCGGGCTTCAGCCCTGTTACTCTGGGCGCAACGACGCTACGATTTGAGACCGCGGGGGTCGCCGCGGCCGCGATCGCGCGGGCTGCAACATCACTTTCTACGCAAGATCATGTCTGAGCACTGCCTGTTCTGCCGGATCATCAAGCGCGAGGTCGCCGCTGAGATCGTTGCCGAGAGCGATGAGTGTCTGGCGTTCAAGGACGCGGACCCGCAGGCCCCGGTGCACGTACTCGTCGTGCCGAAGCAGCACGTGTCCTCGCTGAACGATGTGACCGATGCCGCCACCGCCGGCGCTCTCGCCCTGATGGCCGCCGAGGTCGCGCGCGCCGCGGGCATCGCCGACAGCGGCTACCGGACCGTGATCAATACCAACGGCAACGGCGGCCAGTCCGTCTTCCATCTGCACCTGCACGTGCTTGGCGGGCGAAAGCTGGTTTGGCCGCCTGGCTAGGTCCCGCGCGGCGGGACGACCTCGCCTCGGCGGCTACGCTCGCAAACTGCGCTCGCTAAGACGCCGCCTTGGGCGAGGCCATCCCGCCACGCGGGACCTAGCACGGGCACCCCTTCAGTTCGCCCGGAGCACGTGAGTCGAGACTCCAGTACGAGCTGGGGCTGTTAGGGAAGGAGACGGAACTGAACGGCGCCACTTGGCGAGCGCGCGCTGGCGGGGGATACACACGGACCAGGTCCCGCGCGGTTAGCGACCGAGGGCAAGCGTTCAAGGCTCAGCAAGCCACGCAAAGAAAGCGACAATGGGATCTCGAACTCGCCATAACCCCGCCGTGTGACTAGGTTTATGGTCTATCCCAAGCCGGCGCGCAAACGCCATGAAGGGGGGAGTTAGAGTTTGTCGGAAGTCATAATCCACGAAGATGAGAACTTCGAGCGGGCCCTCAAGCGCTTCAAAAAGAAGTGCGAGAAGGCTGGTATCCTCGCCGATCTCAGAAAGCATCGCCATTACGAAAAGCCCAGCGAGCGACGCAAGCGCAAGATGAACACCGCGATCCGAAAGAATCGGCGGACACGTCACGCCTAGATGTCCCAGCTGCAAGCGCGTCTGGAGGGAGACCTCGTAGCCGCGAGAAAGGCTCAGGACAAACAGCGGGTGCTGCTGCTCGGCACCGTACTCTCCGAGATCAAGAACCGGCGCATTGAGCTACAGCGCCAGCCGACCGACCAGGAAGTCGTCGAGGTTCTGCAGCGGGGGATCAAGAAGCGGCGCGAATCCATCGAGATGTACACGAAGGGTGCGCGTGAGGATCTGGCGGGGAAGGAGCGATCCGAAGTAGAGGCGCTCGAGGCGTATCTCCCCGAGCAGGTCAGCGACGACGAGCTTCGCGCGGCGGTTCGCGCGGCGATCGACGGAGGGGCGGCCCAGATGGGCGCGGTGATGGGAAAGGTCGCTCCAGGATTCAAGGGTCGCGCGGAAGGCTCGCGCATCAACGCTATAGCCCGCGAGGAGCTCGCAAAGCAGGGGTGACACCGCTCGACGGCAACACAACGAATTACGGGTCCAGGCCCGGGCAGACGAGTCCATCGTCAGCCCGGGTCTTTTTCGTTCCGTGTAGTTTGCGCGCAGCGCGCAGCACGCAGTGCGCAGCGGCGTTTGCAGTTGCTGGCAGCTTGGGGACCGCGCAATGAATCTTCACGGCCTCGCGGTAGTCGAGTTCCCAGCAGTGCTCGAAGTGGTAGCCGGACGCGCGTCCTCGTCCCTCGGTGCCGACCGCATCCGCTCGTCCGCGCCGTCAGCGGACCGTGGGTGGATCCAGGCCGAGCACGAGCGCGTGCAGGCGATGCGCTCCATGATGACGGGCGAAGTGCGTTGGGATACGGAGCCGATCCCGAACGTCAGCGCGTCGCTCGAACGGTTGCGCGTCGAAGGCACTTCACTCGAGGCATCTTCTCTCCTGGCGCTGGCCGTTCTCCTCCGAAGCTCGCGCCGCACCACGACGGCGCTGCGCGACGAGAAGCGGCCCGCCATCGCGCGCGCGGTGCTGCGTGGGTTCATCGCCCGCCTTGTGAGCGCGCAGCCGGTCGAGGCCGCCATCGAGAAAGCGATCTCCGAGGATGGAGAAGTTCGCGACGACGCATCTCCGTCTCTGCGCCGGATACGTCGCGAGCTGCGCAGCGCCGAAGAGAGTCTGTTCGGCGTTTTGGAGAACGCCATGCGGTCGCTCGCGCCGAGCCAGCAGGTGGCGGACATGTCGGTGACCGTGCGCAACGGGCGCTATGTCATCCCCGTTCGCCGCGACGCGCGCAACGCGATCCGCGGGCTGGTCCACGATACCTCGGCGACCGGGGCGACGCTGTTCGTCGAGCCGCCCGCGGCTATCGAGGCGGGGAACCGGATTCGGGAGCTGCAGGGCGAGGAGCTCCGCGAGATCGACAGGATTCTGCGCGAGCTCACCGAGCTGGTGCGTCCGCTCGCGGCGGCGATCGCATCGGCGCTGGACGCGCTGGTGGAGCTCGATTCCCTGTACGCGCGTGCGCGGTTCGCGTCGGAGTTCGAGTGCGCTGTCGCGGATATCGCCGCCGAAGCAGAGGGGTTTTCCATTCTCGGGGGACGACACCCGCTGCTGCTCGCGCAGCGCATCGAGGTCGTGCCGTTCAATCTGGAAATGGCCGCCGATGAGCGCACGCTGCTCTTGTCGGGACCGAACACCGGCGGGAAGACCGTGCTTCTCAAGGCGATCGGGCTCTTCTCCGCGATGGTGCAATCCGGGATTCCAGCGCCGGTGGCGACCGGCAGCCGCGTCGCTCTGTTCGACGATCTCTTCGCCGACATCGGCGACGAGCAATCCATCGCGGCCAGCCTGTCAACGTTCAGCGCGCACGTAAAGAACCTCGCGGAGATACTTCGCGGCGCTACCGAGCGCTCGCTCGTGCTGATCGACGAGCTCGGATCCGGCACCGACCCGATGGAAGGCGCCGCGCTCGGGGGCGCAATTCTGGAGGAGTTGACGAGGCGGGGGACTTTCACGCTCGCCACCACTCACCTCGGCGCGCTCAAGGACCTCGCGACGTCCGTGCCCGGAGTCGTGAATGCATCGCTGGAGTTCGACGCGGCGCGACTCGCCCCCACCTACCGCCTCGTCAAGGGAATCCCCGGCAGGTCGTACGGAATCAGCATCGCGCGCCGGTTGAACCTTCCCGCCAACGTTCTCGATGCCGCCGAGGAGCGCCTGCCGAAGGGCGAGCGGGACACCAACGCGCTGCTGACCGAGCTTCAGGAGCGGGACGCGAAGCTCGCCGAGCGTGATCGCGAGACGCAGGAGCTCGCAGCGGAGGCGAGGGAACGGCTGGCGAACGTAACCGCGCGCGAGCAGCGAGTCCGCGAGCGCGAGCGCGAGCTCGAAAAGGAGAGCCGCAGCGCGGCGCGCAAGCATCTGCTCGACGCGCGGGCCGCGGTAGAGGAAACGATCCGCGGACTCAGGGAAGCTTCCGCCGCCGCGGTCGATGATGCCGCCCGCGTCGCTCGCCGAAACATCGAGCAGCTGGCCGGTGACGAGGCGGCCGCGCTGGAGCGGCTGGACGCGGAGATTCCCCGGGAGCGCGCGCGGGGAGCCTCGCACGAGCTGCCGCAGGCCGGCGACATGGTGGAGCTCGACACCTTTGGCGGGCGCACCGCGAAGCTGCTCGAGCTGCGGGACGACGACGCGGTGGTCGCGCTCGGCTCCATCAAGCTCAATGTTCCGCGCGGATCCATCCGCAAGGCGTCCATTCAGCTGGTGCCGGCCGAGAAGGTCCCGGTCCGCGGCGACATACCTGAAGTTCACGCGTCCACGGAAGTGGATCTTCGGGGCCTCCGCGCGAGCGAGGTCGAGGAGGTGGTGATGCAGGCGGTGGACAGCGCCGTGCTCGCCGATCTGAAGGTCCTGCGGATCATTCACGGGAAAGGAACCGGCGCGCTGCGCGAGCGGGTGAACGAGATGCTGAAGAAGGAGCCGCGCGTCTCGAGCTATCGGCTCGGCGCGTGGAACGAAGGAGGCGCGGGCGTGACGATCGCGGAGCTGGCGTGATCCCCGACGAAGTGGTGGAGCAGGTCCGCGAGGCCGCGGACGTAGTCCAGATCATCGGCGAGTACGTCAAGCTCAAGAAGACAGGCGCCGATTACCGCGGGCCCTGTCCCTTTCATCAGGGAACGCACAAGAACTTTTCCGTGTCGCCCCGGAAGGGAATCTTCTATTGCTTCGTCTGCCACGAAGGCGGCGACGTATTCCGCTTTGTCCAGAAGCGGTTGGGAGTGGGATGGCCGGAGGCAGTGCGGATCGTGGGCCAGAAGGCCGGCGTCGAAGTGAAGGAGGTGGACACGCGGCGTGAGGGTCCGGACGCGCGCGAGCCGTTCTGGGAGATCAACGCGGCGGCGGCGGAGTACTTCAAGACCATGCTCTGGGACGACCCCAGGGGCAAAGGCGCGCGCGAGTATCTCGAGAGCAGGGAGATCTCACGCGAGCTGGCGCAGGAGATCGGGATCGGTTACGCGCCGCCCGAGATCGGGCTGATGCGCACTTACCTCTCGACGCTCGGCTACGACGACGCGCGCATGCTCGAGACCGGTCTGCTCGTGCAGCGCGAGGAGGGAACCGAGCCGCGGCCGCGGTTCCGCGATCGGCTGATGTTTCCCATTCTCGACGTCATGGGCCGTCACGTCGGCTTCGGCGGGCGCGTGCTCGGCTCTGGCGAGCCCAAGTATCTGAATTCTCCCGACTCGCCAGTGTTCTCGAAGGGAAAACTGCTGTATGCGCTTAATTGGGCAAAGAACGAAATCCGGCGCGAGGACCGCGTGCTCGTGGTCGAAGGCTACTTTGACGTCGTGCGACTCATAGCCGCGGGCGTTCGCAGCGGGGTCGCTCCCATGGGAACCGCCCTCACCGACGCCCAGGCAAATCTCATCCGCAAGTACACGAAGAACGCGGTCCTGCTGTACGACAACGATCGGGGCGGTCTCGCCGCGACGTTCCGGTCGGGCGACGAGCTGCTGCGGCAGGGGTTCGGCGTGCGCGTCGTGACTCTGCCGGAGGGCGACGACCCCGACACCTTCGTGCGGCGCGAGGGCGCCGTCGGACTCGAGCGCGAGATCACCGCGGCGATAGATGTTTTCGAGCGGAAGGTCCAGATTCTGCAACGAGTGGGCGCGTTCAGCGAGCTGCACAAGAAGCGTCGTGCTCTCGACCGCCTTCTCCCCACCATCCGTGCCGCGTCCGATCCGATCATGCGTGACCTTTACCTCGCGCGCGCCAGCGAGGCGTCGGGAGTAGATCGCGCTATTTTGCAGCGGGAAGTCGATGCGCCCGCCCGGCGCGGAGAGCGCGCGCCTGCTCCCGCGCGCCCGGCCGACAGTGAGGCCGACATCGGGCAGACTGTTGCCGTCAGCCCACAACGGGGCGAACAGCATCTATCCTACTCGGAAGCCGGCGGCTCGGCCGAAAGGGAGCTGATTAGGGCGATGCTCGAGCAGCGCACGCGCGTCGCCGAGATAGCCGAGAAGGTGGGGCTCGAGAGCTTCCGCGACCGGCGGTACCGGAGAATCTTCGCGCGATTGCTCGCGTCAGACGAGAACACGACGGTGCAGCAGCTCGCGGAAGGGCTTCATGACACCGACGTAGCGGTCATTGATGAGCTGCTATCGGAGCCCGGAGCGCAGATCGATCCGCAGCGAACGGTGAACGACAGCCTGACCGCGATCCGCGTTCGCGAGCTGGACGAGAAGCTGATGGAGATCGACGCTACGCTCCCGCTGGCGGGAGCGGAGCAGAAGGATGAACTGATGAAGCTCAAGCAGGAGCTCCGGGACGAGCTCAACAGCTTGAGGCGGACGCGGTACAAGGCCTTCCGCGTCCGTCGGAAAACAGCGCCTGAGAGAGAGTAATGCACCCGAACATCGACGAGCTTCTCGCACTGCAGGCAGACGACAACCGGATCTCCGGGATCGAGCAGAAAATGGCGGCGCTGGCGCCGCGGCTGCGCGAGCTGGATCGCGTCCGGCAGCAGGCCGCCGACGCCGTGCAGCGGGCCGAGTCGGCCATCGACAGCGAGCAGAATCGGCAACGCGACATACAGGCGCGGGTCGAGCTGCACAAGAAGCAGCAGGAGCGGAACCTGGCCCAGCTGGACTCGATCAAGAAGATGAAGGAAGCGACCGCGGCTATGTCGCAGGTCGAGACGACGCGCCGGCTGGTCGCCGAAGACGAGAGCGAGCTGGCGGCGATGGGACGGCGGATGGAGACCATGCGCTCCGACGTAGAGCGTGCTCGCGCCGCGCTGGCGGCGGCGGAAGAGCAGCAGGCGAGCGCGCGCGAAGAAATCGCGACGGAGCAGGGGGCGCTCGAAGCCGACCTCAAAGCTGCGCGCGCCGAGCGCGACTCCAAAGCCGGCAACGTGGACCGGACACTGTTGCACAAGTACGACCGGATTCGGAGCCGGCGGGAGAATGCGCTTTACCCGCTTCGCGGCCAGTCTTGCGGCAACTGCGATACGGCGATTCCGTTGCAGCGGAGGAACGTGATGATGGCGGATGGCAGCATCGAGGTGTGCGAGGGCTGCGGAGTG
>DATLBG010000174.1:0-3161 GCA_035527035.1 Gemmatimonadaceae bacterium
GCGGCCGAGCGTGCGGCCGATGGAGTCGATCTGGTCGGGGACTTCCTCCCACCCGGGCTCTTGCTCCCACTCCTGCACCGGCTCGGAGTGCTGCGGGCAGATGGTGTTGGGCTCGCCCCCGGCCTTGAACCAGTCGCTCTGCCGGTGGGGACACCACTCGTTCGCGAGATACCCCGTGGTGGGATCGATCACGCGCATGATCATTCCATCGGGCGGGTCCCACGAAGCGTCCTGGCCGGGCGCCTCGCGCCAGCCGCCGCGGTACCACTCGGCCCACGCCGGAGCGGCGAGCCGCCCGCCCGCGGCGCTCGATCCCATCGAGCGCGGATCGTCGAACCCGAACCAGAACCCCGCGACGATCGACGGCGTATAGCCGATGAACCACACGTCGCTGGCGTTGTTGGTGGTGCCGGTCTTGCCGGCAACCATCCCGCGCACACCTTGCTCCCGCAGCGCGCGGCCGGTCCCGAAATCGATTACGCCCCTTAGCATCGACGTGAGCTGATACGCGTCGCGCGCATCCATCGCCTGCTCACGCTCGACTTCCTGGCTGTACAGCACGTTGCCGTCGCCCGATTCCAGACGCCGCACCAACCGCGGCTTCACGCGAAACCCTCCGTTCGCGAACGGGGCGTACGCCGTGACGAGCTCTATGGGCGTTACCTCGAGCGCGCCGAGCGCGATGGAAGGAATGGGCTGGAGCTCGGCCGTTATTCCGTTCTTGTGCGCGGTCTCGATTATCCGCTGCTCGCCGACGACCTGCGACACGCGAACCGTCGCCGCGTTGGCCGAATGGATCAGCGCCTGCCGGAACGTCGTGCGACCCAGGTAGTTGCCGTCGTAGTTCTTGGGTTCCCATATCTGTCCCTGCATGCGCACCTGAATCGGCTCGTCATCCACCTCTGTCGCGGATCCGTAGCCCGCGCTCAGCGCCGCGGCGAACACGAACGGCTTGAACGCGGAGCCCGGCTGACGCTTGGCGTACAGCGCGCGATTGAACGTCCCGCGCTTGAACCGTTTTCCTCCGCTCAGCGCGCGGATGTCGCCGGTCAGCGGATCGATCGCGACCATCGCGCCTTCGACGTTTCTACCGATGGAAAGCGCGCGCCTGCGGACCGCGGCGTCGGCCGCGCGCTGGGCTCGCGCGTCGAGGGATGTGTACACGGTCAGCTCGCTCAAATCGAGCCGGGTTCCCTTGATGACTGAGTCCGCGAGCGCGCGCACCGCGTCCAGGGCGTAAGAGTCGTTGCTCTGATCGGGGTACCAGCCGTCGCCGTGGATTCGAATCCTCGTCTCTTTCAGCCGCGGCAGCCGGTCCGCGGAGACGTACCCTTGGCGCGCCATGAGATCGAGCACGAGGTTGCGCCGGTTGAGCGCGCGGTTGGCGCTGCGGCGCGGAGTGTAGTACGACGGCGCCTTGGGCAGCGCGGCGAGCGTCGCCGCTTCCGGCAGCGTGACGTTCTTCACGCTCTTGTTGAACAGGTCGCGGCTGGCCGCTTCGACCCCGTACACGCCGTTGCCCATGTAGATCACGTTCAGGTACAGCTCGAGGATCTCCTGCTTCGTGAGCGAGCGCTCCATCAGCTTGGCGAGCCGCAGCTCCAGCATCTTCTGCCGGAGGGTCCGCCCACGCTGGCGGTTGACCACGAAAGTGTTGCGCGCCGCCTGCATCGTGATCGTGGAGAACCCTTCACGGATACCCATCGATTTTATGTTTCGCGCGAAGGCGCGCACGAATCCGCGCCAGTCGGTTCCGTCATGCTGGTAGAACCTGCGATCTTCCGTGGCTATGAAAGCCTGCTGCACGAACACGGGAACCGTGGACAGTGGAACGTTCAGCCGCCGCACGGTCTCGAGCCGGCCGAGCAGCACTCCATTGCGATCGAGAATCTGTCCGCCCTGTGAGGGACGGAAGGCACGGATCTCGCTCGCGCTGGGGCATCCTTCCCAACCGCACGTCACCAGCCACGAATTGAGGAGCAGCATGCCCGCGAGCGCCAAGCCCATCCCCCCGACCCACCATGGATTCGGCGAGACCTTCTTGTTCCAGAGCGCGCGAAGGTCTTCGCGGATCTTGCTGACGCTGATCTTCATAGGTGGTTCGGTCTCTTGTTCCGATACGAAGGGGAACGCGGCGCCGGCGGATTCGGCGACGCCATCCGATACATCATCAGTCGTCCAGGGCGGCCGGGAGGTTGCCGCTCAGCCTGCTTCCGCCCCCGGCGACCCGTCGCGGACGCCGAACGAGCTCGGACGCATCCCGGTGCTGGAGTATCACCTCATCGGCGATGAGGAAGGCAGATGGCAGCGGTCGCATGCGCGTTTCAGGCAGGATCTGGAATTGTTGTACCGGAGGGGGTACCGGCCGGTCACCATCTCGCAGATTCTGGACCGCGATCTGAACCTGCCCGCCGGGCTCTCCCCGGTCGTGCTGGTGTTCGACGACGCGTCGCCCAGCCAGTTCCGCTACATCGAAAGAAACGGGCGTCTCGACATCGACCCTAACACCGCTGTGGGCATTCTGACCGAGTTCAATTCCCGGCATCCCGACTGGAAGAACGCAGCTGTTTTCTGCACCCTCTCGGGGGCAGCAGCGGGACGGTCGCTGTTCGGCGACAAGGGGATCGAAGGGCAGAAGAGCGAGTGGCGCTTCCCCAAGATGCGCTTCCTCGCCGAGCGCGGCTTCGAGCTGTGCAATCACACGTTGTGGCATGCGAACCTCGGGAAGTACGAGGACCCGTTCGTGCAGGAGCAGATCGCGCGGGGCGTGATGGCGATCGATTCCGCGGTCGCGGGCTACCGTGTGCGAACGTTCGCGCTCCCGCTGGGCGTGTGGCCGAAGAATCGCGCGCTGGCGAAGGCGGGTTCGTGGCGCGACCCAAAGAGCGGCCGCGTAGCGCGCTACGATTTCGACGCCATTCTCGAAGTGTCCGGCGGGCCCACGCGAAGCCCTTACGACCCGAAGTTCAACCCGCTCAGCATCAGCCGCGTGCAGGTTTACGCGCAGGAGCTGGAGCGGACACTCGACGCGCTCGATCGCCCGGGCGCGGGCGCGCGTTTCGTGTCGGATGGAATCAGCAACAGGGTGGCGCGGCCGGCGCCCTAAAACTTCCACTGCTTCAGGGTCGCGATCGCCTTGCCGAGCGCTTCGCGCTGCTCGG
>DATLBG010000175.1:0-8403 GCA_035527035.1 Gemmatimonadaceae bacterium
TGCGACGACCGCTGTTAGTCGTTAGCCAACAGCCAATAGCCAACAGCCAATAGCTTGCTCCGCCTCGGCATCGTAGGTCTCCCCAACGTCGGCAAATCCACCCTCTTTAACGCCCTTACCTCGGCGGCGGCGGAAGCGGCGAACTATCCCTTCTGCACCGTCGAGCCAAACGTCGGGATGGTGGAAGTGCCCGACCCGCGGCTCCAGCGGCTGACTGAGATCGTGAAGCCGAAACGCACGGTTCCCGCCGCCGTGCAGTTCGTAGACATCGCCGGGCTCGTGAAGGGCGCAGCTGAAGGCGAAGGCCTTGGCAACAAGTTTCTGGCGAACATCCGCGAGACCGATGCGATCGTGCACGTCGTGCGCTGCTTTGAAGACGAGGACGTGACGCACGTCATGGGGTCCGTAGATCCCGCGCGCGACCGCGAAGTCATCGAGTTCGAGCTTGCGCTCGCGGACCTCGCGACCGTCGAGAAGCGGCTCGACCGCACTGCGCGCTCTGCAAAATCCGGGGAGAAGGAAGCGGTGGCGGAGCTGCCGGTGCTCAAGCGCGCGTTCGAATTCCTCAAGGACGGCCGCGGACTCTGGGAGGCGAAGCTCACCGCCGAAGAGCGCGCCGCGCTCGCGCCGCTCACTCTGTTAACGGCCAAGCCCGTGCTGTACGCGGCGAACGTGACCGATCACGAGCTATCCGGGGACGAAGGCCCGCATCTCAAGGCGCTGCGTCAGGCGATAGTCGCCAGCGGTGAGCACGCGCAGGTCGTTCCCTTCTCCGCGCGCATCGAGGCGGAGCTGGCGCAGCTGGCGGCGGAGGACCGCGCCGACTTTCTCGAGTCGCTCGGGCTTCACTCCGCCGGCCTCGATCGCCTGATTCAAGCGAGCTACGAGCTACTCGGGCTCCAGACGTATTTCACCGCCGGCGAGCAGGAAGTGCGCGCGTGGACGATCCACCGCGGCGACACGGCGCCGAAGGCTGCGGGCGTGATCCACACCGACTTCGAGCGGGGGTTCATCCGGGCGGAGACGGTCGGCCTGGCGGATTTCCTCGCGAGCGGGGGTTTGAAGGAGGCGCGGGATAAAGGTCTCGTGCGCGCCGAGGGGAAGGAATACGTTGTACAGGACGGCGACGTGATGCTGTTTCGCTTCAACGTCTGACCGGCCCGACCGCAACGCTACAAACCAGCACGTTGAGTAACGTGCGCGACCAGGCACAATCAGCCATGAATCGATTTTCCTTGTGCGCACTGCTCCTGTGCCTGGCGTTGGCGCAGGCGAGCGTCGCCGCGCAGGAGCCCGGCGCTCCCGCGGACAGCCTCGCGACCGGCAAGCCGCGCGTCTTCATCGACTGCGACGAATGCGACGATGATTTCCTGAGGAGCGAAATCGTGTGGGTCGATCACGTCCGGGATCGAGCAGTGGCTGACGTGCACGTTCTGGTGACTTCCGAGCGGACAGGGTCGGGTGGGCGGCAGTACACGGCCAACTTCATGGGCTTGCGCGAAAACAGCGGCAAACACGATACGCTGTCGTATTCCGCGCGGGTGGCGGAATCGTCCGACGTGACGCGCCGTGGGATCGCCGGAATGCTCAAGCTCGGCCTCGTCAGATACGCCGCCCGCTCGGCAGTCGCGCAGACCCTGACCATTACGGCCCGGACCGGTGGGCAAGTAGCTGCAGCGCGTCCGGCCCGCGATCCATGGAACCTGTGGGTGTTCCGCACGTCGGCCCGCGGATTTTTCAATGGCGAGAAAACGACCAAGTTCGCCAACATGTCCAGCAGCGTCTCCGCCAACAGGATCTCGAACGCCTGGAAGACGAACTTCGGCGTGAATCTGAACTACAACGAAAGCAAGTTCACGTTTACGGACGGCCGTAAATTCAACAACTACAGTCGAGGCTACGGCGCAAATAGTCTGGTCGTCAAGAGTCTCGGCCCCCACTGGTCCGCCGGACAGCGCTCTTCCATCTCGTCGTCCACCTTCCTCAATCAGGAATTAGCGGCGCGCCTGGCGCCGGCAATCGAATACAACTTTTACCCGTACTCGGAATCCACACGCCGGCAATTCACAGTCCAATACTCCGCGGGGGTCAATCATTTCCGGTACGAGGACACTACCATATACAACGAGATCGGGGAGACGCGCGCGGACCAGGCGTTGATCGCTTCCTACGACGTCAAGCAGCCCTGGGGATCGGTCAGCACGTCCTTCGAAGCGGCCGCGTACATGCACGATTTGTCCAAGAACCGACTCGTATTTTTTACCAACCTGGATTGGAGGCTCATCAAGGGCCTGTCCGTCAGCCTCTCGGGGAATGCATCCCTGATCAGGGACCAGCTGCACATTGCCGGTGGGCAGCTCACCGACGAGGAAGTCCTGCTGCGCCGGCGTCAGTTGGCAACGTCCTATCGATACTTTGCCTCCATCGGCCTGAACTATTCGTTCGGCTCCATTTACAGCAACATCGTCAACCCCCGTTTCGGGGGAAGCGGCGGCGGCGGGACCGTCTTCTTCTTTTAACTGTTGATGAAGCCGGTTCGCGTGATCGTCAGCGATCGCATGCAGGAGAGTTACACCTACCTGCTCATCGAGCCCATGGGGAAAAACTTCGAGGAAGGTTTCGCTCCGGAGCTGACTCCCGCCGAGCTCCTCACCCTCGGTGTCTTCGGCGGGAGGTACATGACGGACTGCGGCGCCGAGTTTCCCGAGAGCTGGTTCCGCCGCGCCAAGCTCTCTCCCGGGCGGCGCGATCCCAAGCTCAATCACTTCGGCGTAAACGCGTCGCAACCCTTGTCGGTGTGGCGCAGGAACGGCTGGATTCACCGCGATGATCCGCGGGGCTGGTTCCAGTGGTACTGCCGCTACTACTTGGGGCGCCGCTCGGAGGACGACGATAGACAGATTCGCCGCTGGCGCCAGATGGCGCGGCACGTCGCACAGGTCAGACAGGGCTGCATGCCGCGCGATCTGGACTGTCGCAGGCGCCAGCGTCAGGCGCTGTTGCACTGGGCCTACGACAGCCGAAAGATCTGAGCTGGCGGCAGCCGCAAGGCGCGCGGTCGGTGAAGGACGTAAATTGCCTCCTCCCCAACACGACCTCCATGCCGAACACCGCCCAGCAAACCGACCCAGCCGCCCTGATCGCGATCGAAGATCAATGGGGCGCGCACAACTACCACCCGCTCGACATCGTCATCGAGCGCGCGGAAGGCGCCTGGGTGTACGATGTCGAGGGGAAGAAATACCTCGACTGTCTGAGCGCGTATTCCGCGGTCAATCAGGGCCACTGCCATCCGCGGATCCTCGAAACGATGCTGGAGCAGGCGCGGAAGGTAACCCTGACGTCTCGCGCGTTCCGCAACGACCAGCTACCCCTGTTCTGCAAGGAGCTCGCTGAGTTCTGCGAGATGGAAGCAGTGCTTCCGATGAACACCGGCGCGGAAGCGGTCGAGACCGCGATCAAGACTTCGCGCCGCTGGGGTTATCGGAACAAGGGTATCCCCGAGGGGAAAGCCGAGATCATCGTCTGCGAGAACAACTTCCACGGCAGAACGACGACGATCGTCGGGTTCTCGTCCGAGCAGGCGTACCGCGACGGGTTCGGCCCGTTCACACCGGGCTTCGTCCAGGTCCCCTTCGGTGACATCAAGGCGCTCGAAAAGGCGATCACGCCCAACACCTGCGCGTTCCTGGTCGAGCCGATCCAGGCGGAGGCGGGGATTCTCATTCCACCGGCCGGTTACCTGAAGGCCGCGGCCGAGCTCTGCAGGAAGAACAAGGTTCTGTTCGTGCTCGACGAGATCCAGACCGGACTCGGCCGCACGGGACGCAAGTTCGCGTGCGACCACGAGGGAGTCCGACCGGACTTGTTCATTCTCGGGAAGGCTCTGTCCGGCGGCTTTTACCCTGTATCAGCGGTGGTCTCGAGCAGAGCGCTGCTGAGCGTGTTCGACCCAGGCAGCCACGGCAGCACGTTCGGCGGAAACCCGCTCGCGTGCGCAGTCGCGCGCACCGCGCTGTGGGTACTAGGCGACGAGCAGCTCGCTCAGCGCTCCGACGAGCTCGGCGCGTGGTTCCTCGGCGAGATCGCGAAGATCGAGCATCCAGACATCAGCGAGGTCCGCGGGCGCGGGCTGCTGATTGGAATCGAGCTCACTGTGCCCGCCCGGAAGTACTGTGAAGCGCTGAAGGACCTCGGGATGTTGTGCAAGGAGACGCACGACAAGGTCATTCGCATCGCGCCGCCGCTGGTGGTAGAGCGCGAAGATCTGGCGTGGGCGGCGGAAAAGCTGCGCGAGGTGTTCGCGGCCTGACGTCCGTGCGCGGAGTGTTGATCGTCGGGGCCGGTCCCACGGGCCTCGCGCTCGCGCTGTGGCTTAGCCGCCTCGGCGTGAGCGTCCGCATCATCGACAAGACGGCGGAGCCGGGCACCACGTCCCGCGCGCTGGGAGTTCAGGCTCGCACGCTCGAGTTCTACCAGCAGCTTGGAATCGCGGATCTGCTGGTAGAAGGGGGCGTACCCATCGCGGCGATCAATCTCTGGGTCAAGGGCGCGCGAGCGACCCGCGTCCCGCTCGGCCGCATCGGTGAAGGCCGCACCCCGTTTCCCTTTGCCCTCGTTTTCCCTCAGGACGCGCACGAGCGCCTGCTCATCGAGCAGCTGGAAAGGCTGGGCGTACATGTGGAGCGCCGCACCGAGCTGGTCGCCTTCGAGCAGGACGCAGACCGCGTGCGCGCCAGGATCAAGCGTCCTGACGGTGCCGAAGAAGCTGTCGAGACGAGCTACCTGGCGGGCTGCGACGGGGCGTCCTCGAAGGTCCGGGACGTTCTGGACATCGGATTCCCTGGTGGCACATACGAAGGATTGTTTTACGTGGCGGACGTGGAGGCGACGGGCACCGCCGTAGAGGACGAGCTGCACGGCGATCTGGAAGAAGCTGATTTTCTTCTGGTTTTTCCACTCAAGCCGAGGGGCACGCTCAGGCTCGTCGGCACCGTGCGCGGTCACGCAGCTGGAGCAAACGGCACGCTGGCGTTCGAGGACGTGAGGGGGCACGCGATCGAGCACCTGGGATTCTCGATCACAAAGGTCAACTGGTTCTCGACATACCGGGTCCACCACCGGGTCGCCAACGCGTTTCGCTCCGGCCGCGCGTTTCTGCTTGGCGACGCGGCGCACGTTCACAGCCCAGTCGGCGGGCAAGGCATGAACACCGGGATCGGGGACGCAGTGAATCTCGCGTGGAAGCTCGCGGCCGTCCTCGGCGGGCACGCGCCGGCGACGCTGCTGGATACTTATGAGCCCGAACGCATAGAATTCGCCCGCCGGCTGGTGGCGACCACCGACCGCCTCTTCACCATCGTCGCCAGTCAGGGAAAGATCGCGGCGCTCGTGCGGACGCGCATCGCGCCACGAGTACTCCCGCTTCTGTTCAGGATGTCCGCAATGCGCGACTTCCTCTTCAGGACGGTGTCGCAGGTCGGCGTGAATTACCGCGGCAGCAAGCTGAGCGAAGGGGGCACCGAGCACCTGGAAAGCGGCGACCGGCTGCCGTGGATGCAATTCGCCGACAATTTTGCGCCGCTCGCATCGCTCGATTGGCAGGTGCACGTATACGGCGAGCCCCGCGGCGGCGTGAGCGAGACCTGCGCGGAGCTCGGGCTCGCATTGCATGCGTTCGATTGGACGAACGAAGCACGCGCGGCGGGATTCGAGCGCGCTGCGCTGTACCTGATCAGGCCCGACGGCTACGTCGCGATGGCGGATCCGCTCGCTGACGTCGCGGTGCTGCGCAGATACTTTGCGAAACGAGGTATCGCAGTGCCGCTGCGGCCACTCGCGCGCTGACGAGTCCTGTGAGTGGCGTCGGCCTACGGACCACCATCGGTCTCGTTGTGGGGCCGGCACTGTTCGTGGCCATGCTGCTCGCGATCCCACCCGGCGGAATGACGGTCACCGCGTGGCGAACCGCCGCGGTCGGTGCGCTCATGGCCGTATGGTGGATCACCGAGGCGATCCCGATCCCGGCGACCGCGCTACTTCCGATCGTGCTGTTTCCGCTGCTAGGCGTCGCCACGATCGGCGCCACCACCGCACCTTACGCCAACGAAGTGATCTTCCTCTTCCTCGGCGGCTTCCTCATAGCCCTGGCCCTCGAGAGCTGCGGCCTGCACCGCCGCATGGCATTGCTGATCCTACGGATCGTCGGAACGCGGCCGGCGAATCTCATTCTCGGTTTCATGATCGCTACGGCGTTCATAAGCATGTGGGTCAGCAACACTGCGACGGTCGTGATGATGCTGCCGATGGCGACATCGGTCATCACGCTCCGCCGCGGGGAGAATCATCTGAGCTCGCACGCGCCGGGAGATGCGCTCGACGCGGCGCTGCTTCTCGGCGTCGCGTACGCGGCCAGCATCGGGGGACTCGGCACCCTGATCGGGACGCCGCCGAATGCTCTGTTCGCGGGGTTCATGCAGCAGACCTACGGCATCCAGATCGGCTTCCTCGACTGGATGATGCTCGGAGTTCCGATCGTGCTCGTCGCGCTTCCCTTCGCGTGGCTCGTGCTCACCCGGTTGCTGTACCGGCTCGGATCCGAGCCGGTGGCGGGCGGAGCGGCCATGCTGGAGAACGAGAGGAGCGCCATCGGCCCGATGTCACGCGCCGAGTGGGGGGTCGGGGCGATCACCGCGCTCACCGCGGCGGCGTGGATGACGCGGCCCGCTCTCGACGAATGGGTTCCGGCACTGACAGATGCGGGAATCGCCATCGCCGGCGCATTGCTCCTTTTCATCGTTCCGATGTCGGTCCGCCCTCTGCGCGCCGTGCTGACGTGGAAGCAGGCGGAGCGGCTCCCGTGGTCCGTACTCATCCTGTTCGGAGGCGGTCTCTCACTCGCTGCGGCGATCCAGCAGACTGGCCTTTCGGCGTGGATCGGGGGCGCGCTCGGCGCGCTGGCGGGGTGGCCGGTGTTCGCCGTGCTCCTGGCAGTCACGACCGTGATCATCCTGCTCTCGGAGCTGGCAAGCAACACCGCGACCGCCGCGGCTTTTTTGCCGGTCGCAGCCTCGCTGGCGCTCGTCATCGGCGCCGATCCGCTGCTGCTCACCCTCACGACAGCGCTCGCTGCGAGCGGGGGCTTCATGTTGCCGGTGGCCACGCCGCCGAATGCCATCGTCTACGGAACCGGCGCCCTGACCATCCCCGAGATGGCCAGGGCCGGCGCGCTGCTCAACATCTTCTTCGTGCTGTTGCTTCCGCTGGCCGTGTACTTCCTGGCAGGGCGGATCTTCGGGTAGCGACGCTTGACGGTCGCCAAACCAAAATCTCCGTCCATTGCGGCCTCAGGACTAACTGCCATTGCGGATTACTGATTAAGTGAGGAGGTCCTAGATCAGTAGCGCCGCGCCCGATGGTCGGGTAGCTTTAAGGTCCCAGCGGCCGCGTTACGCGGTCCAAAAACTCACCCTTCCCCCGCTCCGGCAAGCAGCGGGGGACGGATCCACGACCGAAGGGAGGTTTGCCGACATGCCCCGTGCATACGAGGCGGTGTACATCTTCGATTCCACGCTCGAAGACGCCGCCATCAATGAGAAGCTCGAGCGCTTCCATTCACTGCTCCACATCGAAGGCGACATCAACGTCGACCACTGGGGTCGCCGCCAGCTCGCGTACTCCATCGGCCAGAAGGAAAACGGCTACTACGCGATCGCCCGCTTCGAGGCCGACCCGACCGTGCTACCCGAGTACGAGCGCGCTCTCAAGCTCGACGACGGACTCGTTCGGCACCTGATCAGCCTGCACGAGCACGAAGTCGGTGCGCCTGCGCTGAGCGAGGAAGAGATGGCCGCCGCCGCGCTTCGCCGCGACGACGATGACGACGACGAGGATTAATCCATGAGACGACCACAGAAATCCTGCCCATTCTGCGAGACGCGCGTGCGCTTCATCGACTACAAGGACGACCGCACGCTCGGCCGCTTCATTACCGACCACGGCAAGATCCTTCCGAGCCGCCTGAGCGGAACCTGCGCGCGCCACCAGCGCCAGCTCGCCACGGCGGTGAAGCGCGCCCGCTTTCTCGCGCTGATTCCGTACACGAGGGGCCACACGGCCTGACATGACGGCCGCGCCCGCACCGGAGCTTCGGACCCTGCGCTGGCGCGGAGTCATTCTCGCGCTCATCGCATTCGGGGTTTTCAGCACCTACCCGCTGCTCGGGTTCCACGCGCCCGTGCAGGAGTGGCAGGTGCTGCTGATCACGCTGCTCGCGACTTGCGCCGTGATCGGCTGGATGCAGGGCGGCAGTCCGTTGACGGCGATCGTCTGGCTGCTCGCGGCCGGAGTGGTTTTTTTCGGCACGGGCGCGGCGGGCGGAGACTCTTTTTTCTGGCTGGAGCG
>DATLBG010000176.1:0-4375 GCA_035527035.1 Gemmatimonadaceae bacterium
GACTCCCAGCGCGCCGCCATCGAAGCCCCCCCGGGCCCGATGCTCGTTCTCGCCGGCCCCGGAGCAGGCAAGACCTTCTGCCTGATCGCGCGAATTCGTTATCTGATCGAGGGCCTCGGGATCGATCCCGCGCGCATCTGCGCGTTCACGTTCACCAATAAGGCCGCCGGCGAGATCGCTTCCCGCCTCGAGCGGCAGCTCGGCGAGCGTGCGGAGCACATCAAGCGGGGGACGATCCATTCGTTTTGCGCGGAGCTGCTGCGGGAGCTCGGCTCCCGCATCGAGCTGGAGCCTGGCTTCGGCATCGTTGACGAGGAGTATCAGCGCTCCGTGCTGCGCCGGCTCGAAGGACACCGCCCATGGCACCGGAGCGTGCTCACGCGATTCTCCGCCCACCGCTTCCGAGGCGACGAGCTGCGCCAGAACGACCAGGAGCTGTACGACAGGTACCGGCGATTCCTCGAGCAGCGGAACCTGCTGGACTTCGACATGCTGGTGCTGAAAACCGCGGAGCTGCTGCGCAACCGCGATGCTGCCGATGAGATTCGCTCGCGATGGGATTGCGTCCTGGTGGACGAGTTCCAGGATCTCAACCGCATCCAGTATGGCATCATCCGCGAGCTGGCGCGCGGGCACCGCAACGTATTCGCGGTTGGCGACGACGAGCAGTCCATCTACTCGTGGGCCGGCGCCGACCCAGAGGTGTTCGTGCTCTTCCAGGAAGACTTCGGCGCCGCGCGCGCCGAGCTCGGGGAGAACCGCCGCTGTCCGCGCGAGGTGGTGACTCTCGCGCGCAGGCTCGTGACGATCAACACGCCGATCTTTCGCGACCGCGTGCACGCCGAGGGCGCTGACCGCGAATCGCCTTTCCCCGTGGCCGCTTGGTCTTTCCCCGACGAGGAGAGGGAGATCGCCTGGGTGCTCGACGACGTCCGCCGCGATCGCGAGCAACACTCGCTCGCCTGGGACGACTTCGCGCTGCTATATCGCACTAACGAAATGGGCAGCACCGCCGAAGCGGCATTCCTCTCGGCAGGGATTCCCTGCCGGCTGGCGCAGGGTCGCGCGCTCGCCGAGGATCCGGTCGTCGGCTATGTGATCGCCGCGCTGCGGGTGATCGCCCAGCCTGCCGACGAGATTCACCAGGAGAGCTTTCTGCAGGTGGTCCTCCCGAAAGCGCTGTTCGACGACGTGCGAGCGCAGGCCGAAGAAAGCAGGCAGGACCTCATGGACAAGCTCACCGAGCTGGCTCGCGCCCTTCCCCGCGATCACGGCGACGCGAAAAAGCTCTGGCGCGCGCTGTACGCGCTCAAGAATCTTGCGGCGCTCGGCGCGAAGCACGAGGATCTGGCCGGGCTCGTGGACGATCTGCTGTCGCACCGAGTGGGCGAGTACAGGACCGTGCTGGAAGAACACCACGACGAGCTCTCGGACCCCGCTGAAGATCAGGATGTCGTGCGTCTCGCGGGCAAGCTATCCGGCGCGCTCGCGACCAACCGTCCCGTGTGGCTAGCCTCCATGGGCGGAGCGGAGATCGCGCTCAAGGGGATGCTCCTCGCGATCGGCTTGAGCGACGTGCGCTTTGGCGGATCTCCGCCTTCGGACGCGGAAGTGATCACGGCGGGGGCTGTCCCCGAGCTCGGCATCGCGCTCGGAGCGTTCAAGGCCGCGCAGCTGATACGCTCGGCCGGATTCAGCAACCAGTTCCTGGACTTCACCGCGATCGACCTGGAGACGACCGACAAGGATATAGATACAGCCGAGATCGTCGAGATCGCGGCGGTGCGCGTTCGCGACGGACAGATCATCGACAAGCTGCACTCGATGGTTCGGCCGCGGACCCCCATCACCGCCGGCGCGCGGCGCGCGCACGGCATCAGCGAGGAGGACGTCGCCAGCGCGGAGCACTTCGAGCAGGTCTGGCCACGGTTCCGCGACTTCTGCGGCACCGATGTGCTCGTTGCGCACAACGGCTACCGGTTCGATTTCCCCGTGCTCCGCAGAATGACAGCGGCGCTCGGCGCGCCGCAGCTGTGCACGTACGACACGCTGCCGCTCGCGCGCGATCTGCATCAGGGGAGCGCGAAGCTGGCCGACATCGCGGGACGGTACGGAATCGATCCCGGCCAGTCGCACCGGGCGCTCGACGACACACAGACCCTGGCGCACGTCTTCCTCGCGCTCGGAGAGGGCAAGGTCGCCCGGGCGCGGAAGACCGCGCTGGTCAATCTCCTCGATCAGCTTGGGATCGCGCTGGCGCTCGCCGACCAGGACACGCTTGGCGCGGAGGCACGCCTGCTGCGACGGCTGACGCCGTTCTACTCGCTGAGCCAGCGAAGCGATTGCCTGGAGCTGTACCGTGGCGAGCGCGAGCTGTCGGGCGATGACCGGCTCCCGCCGGTGGAGGATGTGATCGAGCTGCTGGGCGGCGAGAGCAGAATGGCAAGGATCCAGGCGGACAAGAGCGCCGAGGACCGGTACCCCGCTGCCATGGCGCGGCTGCGTCCGCTCATCGAGCAGTTTGCGGGCAAGCCGCTGCGGGAGCAGATCACCGGCTTTCTGGAGCGCGTGATCCTGTCGAGCCGCGACGTCGAGTTGTGTAGCGGCCGCGTGAACCTGCTGACCCTGCACTCGACCAAGGGACTGGAGTTCTCGCGCATCTACATAGTCGGCGTTGAAGATGCGCAGCTCCCTGGAGGGTTTGGCCGCAGTCCCGGCCCATCGAAGCGTGAGATCGAGGAGTCGCGCCGGCTGCTGTACGTCGGCATGACCCGGACGAAAGACCGACTAGTGCTCACCCGTGTGGACGCCCGCCGCGGGCTCCCCACCGGGGGCTGCCGGTTTCTGGACGAGATGGAGCTGGTCGCCCGGGATCCCTTCGGCGACCCTTGACGGCCAACCAAGCATATGACATATTTAGACCGTTAGCTAACTATCTAAGTTATCGCCCCGGGACAGAAATGAACGAAGTCTTCCGAGCACTGTCCGATCCTACGCGCCGCGAGATCCTGGAGATGCTGCGGCAGGGACCGCGAACTTCCGGCGAAATCGCCGAGGAGTTCTCGACGAGCTGGGCGACCGTGTCGCGTCATTTGAGCGTGCTGCGCGACGCCGATCTGATTCTCGCGGAGCGGGATGGGCAGCACATCGTGTACGAGCTCAACACCACCGTGTTCCACGACGTGGTCGAGCATCTGGTAAAGTGGCTCAAGCCGAGGAAATGACTCATGCGTAAATGGATTCCGGTCCTCCTCATCGTGATCGCTTTCGGGGCGTCAGCGGCCGTGTACGGCGAGCTGTCGGACCCCATGCCGACGCACTGGAACCTCTCCGGCGAAGTGGACGGCTGGACCTCCCTTCCCTGGGGCGCGTTCATGCTTCCGCTGATGCTGGCCGCCATGTGGGGCATCTTCCGCATCCTCCCGCTGATCGACCCGCGGAAGGCCAACTACGCGAAGTTCAAGGGCACGTACGAGACGCTGATCATCACCGTGATGACCTTCATGGTCGGCGTGCATCTACTGGTGCTCGCGAACGGGCTCGGATACAACGTGTCGCTCGATCGCGTGACCCCGATGGGGGTCGGCGTGCTTCTCGTGGTGATCGGCAACATCCTGCCTCGCACGCGCCCCAACTGGTTCGTGGGCATCCGGACGCCGTGGACGCTGTCGAGCGACCGCGTATGGGAGCGCACGCACCGCTTCGGGGGTCACCTGTTCGTGGCGGCCGGCGTGGTGACGGTGCTTGTCGGGGTTTTTGCTCCAGCGCTTGCGATCCCGGTTCTCATCGGGTGCTCGGTAGCGGTTTCGGTTGGCGTGCTCGCGGGCTCCTACATCATCTGGAAGCAGGATCCCGACCGAAACAACCCGGCGGCGCCGAGCGTAGGGAGGCGGTAGGCCGTACCTTAGCGCGCGTAGCCTGGCGTAACACCCACTCTGGAGCTGCCCGTGACCACGCTGATCGTGATCCTCGTCGTCGCCGCATTGCTGGTGTTCGGCGTCATCGCGCTGTACAACAAGCTCGTCGGTCTTCGCGTCCGCGCGCAGAACGCGTGGTCCGACATTGACGTGCAGCTCAAGCGCCGCGCGGATCTCGTGCCTAACCTCGTCTCGACGGTGAAGGGCTACGCCACGCACGAGCGCGGGACGCTCGATGCGGTTACTCAGGCGCGCACGCGTGCCGTGGCAGCGCAGGGCGCGGCGCCGGCCGAGCGAGCGGTAGCGGAAGCCCAGCTGACATCTGCTCTTCGCGGTCTCAGCGTCGCGGTCGAAGCGTACCCGGAGCTGCAGGCGTCCGGCGGGTTTCGCGATCTCCAGGGACAGCTTGCGACGATCGAGGAGTCGGTGCAGAGCTCGCGGCGCTACTACAACGCCGT
>DATLBG010000177.1:0-6124 GCA_035527035.1 Gemmatimonadaceae bacterium
TTCGAGGGGGACAGCGAGGTCGTGTGGTTCGAAGGGAACTACCAGGCGTACCACGAGGATCTCAAGCGGCGGAAGGGCGTGGACGCAGACCAGCCGCATCGGGTGGCTTATAGAAAGCTCGTTCGGACCTGACTATTACGGCGCGACCTCGTGAAAGTGAATTTTCGTCTCGCGGTCCAGCGCCCACTTGAGTCCCCACTGATCCTCGAACAGAACGAGCGGGTTCCCCTTCGAGTCGTATAGCAGCATCCGGCCGCGCTCGCTGGCGAACCGCTCGATGTCGTCCTTCGCGCCCGTCACCCAGCGCGGATAGCGCCCGCCGATGTTCTCGAGCCGGCAGCGCACGCCGTACTCGTGCTCCAGCCGGTGCAGCATCACGTCGAACTGCAGCAGTCCGACCGCGCCGATGATCGGCGTCGGGCTCGCGATGTCGCTCGCCGACGTGTAGAACGCCTGGGCGGCGCCCTCCTCTGTCAGCTGACGAAGGCCCGTGTCGAGCTGCTTGCGGCGCATCGGGTCGGTGAGGATGACGCGCGCGAAATGCTCCGGCGCGAAGCGCGGGATTCCGGTGAACTCCACGCCCGGCTTCGTCGCCAGCGTGTCGCCGATGCGCAGGGTTCCGCGATCCATCACGCCGATGACGTCGCCCGGCCACGCTTCCGCGACCGCGGAGCGCTCGCGCGCGAGAAACTGCTGCGGCGCCGACAGCCGCATGCTCTTGCCAGTGCGAACGTGCGTGACGTCCATCCCCGCTTCGAACCTGCCCGAGCAGATCCGTACGAACGCCACTCGGTCGCGATGCCGCGGGTCCATGTTCGCCTGGATCTTGAACACGAACCCGGTGAAATCCGGATCGGTCGGCTCGATCAGTCCGGCCGACGATTCGCGCGGCAGCGGCGCAGGCGCGAACTCGAGAAAGTGATGGAGAAAGGCCTCCACGCCGAAGTTGGTCAGCGCGCTGCCGAAGAACACCGGTGACAGCTCGCCCGAGAGCAGCGCCTCACGCGAGAACGGATGCCCCGCTTCGTCGAGCAGGGAGATGTCGTGCTGCAACCGTTCATGCGTCTCGGCGCCGAGCACGTCGCGCACCTCAGGGGCGTCCAGCGATGACGCGCGCACGGCCGCGCGTGTCGCGCCGTGGTCTTCGCTCCTGTCGAACAGGTGGATGCTCCCTGCCCACCGGTCGTAGATACCGACGAACGAGTTGTCCCGGTTGATTGGCCAGGTGACGGGATGGCACATGATGCCGAGGTCGGCTTCGACGTCACTGATGAGCTTGAGCGGATCCTCGCCGACGCGGTCGCACTTGTTGACGAAGGTGAAGATCGGAGTACGTCGCCGCTTGCAGACCTCGAACAGCTGCCGCGTTCTCTCCTCTACGCCGCGCCGGTTGTCGAGCAGCATCACCGCGCTGTCGGCGGCGACGAGCGTGCGGTACGTGTCCTCCGAGAAATCTTCGTGGCCAGGCGTATCCAGCAAATTCACCTGGTAGCCGTCGTACTCGAAGTTCATCACGCTCGACGTGACCGAAATGCCGCGCTCCTGCTCCATCTTCATCCAGTCGGACGTCGCGTGCCGTTGCGCGCGCCGCGCCTTCACGGAGCCGGCGAGGTGAATCGCGCCGCCGTATAGCAGCAGCTTCTCCGTCAGCGTCGTCTTGCCCGCGTCGGGATGGCTGATAATGGCGAAGGTTCGCCGGCGGTCGATTGCCGCGGCGAGATCGGAAATGCTCAAGCTTGCGGTAAGGCCTGGTTGTTGTGGCGGGGGCGAACGGTCGCCCGCATAATAACTACCACCATGCGGGAGCCGGACCCCGCGCCTGACTCACTCGTTCTCGTTCACGGTTCCACGATAAATCGCTGAACTCTCGGTCCGCCGAAGCCTGTGGTGGCTTCGCCAAGTTGCGCGATGAGCGATGCCTCGCCCGCCTTTGGCGTCCACTCGAAATCGTAGGATTCACCGACGCCAACCCGCACGCGTGCGGCCTTACTGGATCTTCCTCTGACTGCCGCTCCATCCTTCGAAACCAACCGCCATGTCTGCGCGGAGGAATCCGCCGCGGCCAGCCTGAACCCCTCCACCGATGCGAATCCAAGATTGATGAGGCGCAGGCGGTAGGTGACTCCCGCTTTCAGCGTTTTTGGCGGGGGATTCAGGGCGCCATTCATCGTTCGGCCGCGCTTGGCTGGCGCCGGGTTCGGACCCATGCCCATGAGAAATGTGAAATCGCGCGACGGGTCGTACCGCTCGCCCGGCTCGAGAACGATTATCGGCCCGTACAGACCGCCCGTGAGCTGGTCTTCTTCTTCCATGTGCGGGTGGTACATGTAAGTGCCGGCACGCGGTGGCGTGAACGACACGGTAAAGGAATCGCCCGGCGCAATTAACGGAGCGCGGGTATTCCCAATACCGCTGTACCCGGCAACGCCGTCAAAGACGCTCTCGAGCTCCATGCCGTGCCAATGCACGCTGGACGGTTGCCTGAGGCGATTGACGACGGTAACGCTCGCCTTCTCTCCGCGCGTAACCACGAGCGGCGCACCCGGTATCTCTATCGAGTCCCGCCCGGGCTCGGCGCCACGCTGCAGGACAAATCCCTTCATCCAGCGCCTGCTCGTATCCGCGCTTTGCTGAATGAGCAGGCGCATATGCGTTTTCGCGGGCGCGGCGGATTCCGGCGCTACGTCCTCGCCCGTGGTCGTGACGCCGAGCACGAGTCCCGCCATGGACTCGAGCGGATGCCTCAGAGAGTTGTGGACATCGTGCGCCCGTGAGGAGTCGGGCCGCTGCGGGTATGGTACGATGTGGGGCACCATGTGACAGTGCGTCAGCCAGTTGCCGGCACGCCGCGGCACCCACTCCAATGCGAAGGTTCGCCCTGCCGGCACAAGCTCTGTGACGGCCAGGCGCGTAGCGTCGGGGGCGTACAGCGAATCCCGCTGACCGGTACCCGTGGCGGTCACCAGAAAATGAAAACCGTGCAGATGCATCGGGTGGCCTCGGTCGGATGCATTCACCCAACGCCAGCGCGCCGTGTCGCCGACCGCGTAGTGCAGGCGCTCCGTATGAGGCCATGACCGCCCGTTGACGGCGATCTCCCAGACCTCTTCCTGGTTGGCCGCGGTGTCGGACCGCGGGAAGATGTCGATCAGCGAAATGACGAAGATCCGCTCGCGCGGATCCACGCGAGCTCCGGCGGGATCAACAACGATCACGCCGGAGAGCTGCCCATCCCTTCCGATCCGGCGATTGAGCGGAGAATGGGAAGTAGTGCCCCAGTAGTGATATGTCCCCGCGTTCGCGGCAACGAACGTGATCGAGCGTATCTCTCCGGGCGCGACGCTGAAGGAGTCGTTGGCAACCGCGCCCGCTCGTAACCCGTGGACGACGAGCGTCGAGTCGGGAAAGGTATTTCTCACACTGACACGGACCGTCGTGCCCTGTGGCACACGGAGTAGAGGTCCGGGAATCGTCGGGTTCTTCCCCCGCTCCGCGAAAGCCTGAACGGTTACGGCGGTATCCACGTCCAGGTCGGGACGCCACCCGGCCCAGACTGCCTCCAGGTCGAGCGTCGTCAATCCGGCGCGCGTCCTGCCGGCTGGCGTTCGGTTGTCGTTTGGTTGAGCGAGGACTATCGAATCTTCAGCTGTGCCCGGCCGCGCCGTGCTGAGACACGACGCACCAAATACGAGAGCGGCACCGGCGGGCAAGAGAGAGAGCGGGAATTTCATAGGCGCCTACGATGCGCCTCAGCTTCCCGGGGCACAAGCCGGTCGCTCGGCCGCGTTCACAGGCGCGAGGACGACCCGCA
Organism: Gemmatimonadaceae bacterium; assembly: GCA_035527035.1. Lineage (GTDB taxonomy): Bacteria > Gemmatimonadota > Gemmatimonadetes > Gemmatimonadales > Gemmatimonadaceae > JACDCY01. Next base: position 3,812 of record DATLBG010000177.1, read on the forward strand.
CCCGGCGAGATGTAACTACCGCGTCGTCAGCGTCATGATGCGCTGCTTGAAATCGAGCGTCACGTGAAAGGCCGTGAGGAAGTTGAGTCCCAGCAGGCCGCTGACGCCGCCAGCGCCGAGCTCGTGAAGATGACTGAGGTCCAGCACGCACGCAGTGAGGCTTCGAACGGTCGCGGATCCCAACCGGACCGAATCGACCTGCACCAGCGCTACGCGTCCCGACCCTCCGACGCCCGCGCCCAGCCCGATCGCTCCAGTCTTCCGCGGCAGCGCGAGCTGCCGGACGAGACGTTCGTCGAGGCACGTGAGCGTCGCCCCCGTGTCCAGCACGAGGTTGTAAGGCCCCGTTCCGTTGATGTGCGTAGCGACCATCAATACGGCCCCCCCGCGTCCCGCTACCCGCAGCGGTACCTGGCCGGCTGCCGTGTCCGCCTGAACCGTAGCGCGGGTGGGAGACGCCAGGCCATCGCAGGCCCCGCACACCAGTGTCACAACGAGAACGCCGGCCATTGAGTGATTCACATCAGTAAGTCTGCACGCGGGGTGTGCGATTTGCCTATGTGGAGGGAAGCGAGCTCACTTGCCCCCCTGTCCGACCGGCGGCACAATTACTCAGACACCATCCAGTCAATACGGGACAGCCATGCGTCACTCCTTCCGCGGTTGCGTGCTCGCTCTCGGCGTCGCACTGCTTTCCTTCGCGTGCAGCGGGGACAGCGGCTCCCGCGGGTCTGACACGGTCTCGGCCATGTTGAACGCAGAGGACCCGGACACATCACTCGGCGGTCCGTCACTGAGCGACGCCCACATCATCGCCCTGTTCGACGCGTCGAGTGTGGCCGACAGCACGCTTGCCGCGCTCGCCGCAACGAAGGGGAGCGCCGCGGTGCGCGATCTCGCCCGAAAGATGGCCGCTGACCATCACGCCATGCGGGTGGCCATCGCGCGGCTCGCGCAGCGCATGGGGGTGACGCCCGACCTTCCGCCGGGAGAGACGTTCACCTCGGAATCCCGGGAGACGCTGCAGCGCCTGGTTTCGACGCCGCAGGGAAGGGATTTCGACAAGTCGTATGTCGATCGCGAGATCGAGGCGCACATGGACATGCTCGAGATCGCCGCGGAATCCATGGGAATCGCGCGAGACGCGGAGCTCAAGCAGTTCATTCAGCTCACCGCGCCCGCGATCGAGCGCCACCTCGACGCTGTGCAGGCGCTGCAGAAGCAGTTGATGTAGTGCCGCGGGGAGTCATTTTCGACATCGACGGCACGCTCGTGGACAGCAACAGGGCGCACGCCGAATCGTGGGCGGAGACGCTCGAGAGCTTCGGCCATCGCGTCTCGGCGGACGACGTGCAGCCGCTGATCGGTATGGGCGGCGACAAGCTGCTGCCAGAGCTGACCGGTATCGACATCGAGAGCGAGGAGGGCAAGAAGTACAGCGAGCATCGAACCAGGCTCTTCTTCCGGAAATATCTCCCGCGCATTCGCGCCCTTCCGGGCGCGAGAGACCTGGCGGAACGGTTCGCCGCCGAGGGCCTGCGGATGATTACGGCTTCCTCGGCGTCCGAGGAGGAGCTGGAGAAGCTGCTCGAGGTGGCCGGCATCGCGGACCTGCTCACCGACACGACGTCGGCGGACGACGCCGAGAATTCGAAGCCCGACCCGGACATCGTGTGCGCGGCCATTCAGCGGATCGGGCTCGAGCCGGCCGAGCTGGTGATGATCGGCGATACGCCGTACGACGTCGAGGCTTCGCTGCGGGCGGGGGTGCGAATTGTCGCGGTCAGGAGCGGTGGCTGGAAGGACGATTCGCTGGCTGGCGCGACGGCCATCTATGACGACGTATCGGACGTCCTCCGGAACTACGGTACCTCGGTTTTTTCAAGGGGTTAAGTCCATATTTTTGTTGGACTTCGCGCACGGTGGTTGCATTGCCAAATGCCTTCGCAATGACCAAAAACGGGGGGAGGCGGAATGGCGATTTCAGGGTTCTTGGGACAGGCGTTGACGGACCCGGCCACGGGCCTGCCGAGCATGCCTTACTTCTCCCTTATTCACGACTGGGAAAGGCGTCGCGGGGCACGACGGAACTATCTCGTTAAGGTGCTTTGCCTCGCGGTGCGGGGGCCATCCGACAGGACGCTGGCGTGGAGGCTATGCCAGGAGCTCCGCACGTCCGACTTGATCGCGTCGGAAGGGCGTCACAGCTATCGCATTCTGCTCACGAGTCCGGACGCCGAGAACGCGGCCGCGATCGGCGACCGCATACGGTCCATGATCGACAAGCTGAACAAGAAGCGCGATGCGGAGCCG
>DATLBG010000178.1:0-6514 GCA_035527035.1 Gemmatimonadaceae bacterium
GCGCAGCTCCGACCCGTTGTAGCTGAGCAGCGTGTCTCCAAGCCCGAACTCGTGCGTCAACCGGAGCTCGCGGGTGAAGTCGTACCCGGGACACATCGCGCCGAGCAGATCAGCGCAGTGGGCGATGGCGGAGTCGCGCTCCCCGGCGCCCAGGCGGCCCAGCTCCACGATCCTGGTCGCGCCGAGCGCGGCGGGCACCGCTAGCGTGATCGTGAGCGCGCCGGGGACGAAGTCGAGCGTCGAATAGAAGCCGATGTTGTCCATGGTGCGCGGCATCGTCTCGAGGCCGATCACGCGCGCCCCCCGCGCCTTGAGCCACTCGACGCCATGCGTGACGATCGTCTTGCCGACTCCGCGCGTCTGATACGCGGACGCGACCGCGAGCGGGCCCATCCACCCCTCGGTGCCCGAGGCGTGAATCAGATTGAACGCGGCGATGCCGCCGTCCTGCGAGCGCCAGAGGACGGCGCCGCGCGCCGCGTCCGCGACAGCGTATCGCCACATCTGCGGATTGAGACCGGGCACTCGCACGCTCACCATCCCGTCCTTCCGGTACCGCTCGGTGAACGCCTCGCTGAACAGAGCGTTCAGCTCCGGGATGTCGTCGTCGGTGATGGGGAACGGGCCGTCCAGCGCGCGGTCGTCCCTCCACCCGCGAACGGCCGACATCAGCTCGCCGCCGCGATCGGCTCCAGCACGGGCATCCCGGCGAGCTCGTTGGCCAGATCATCGCACGGGGCGCTCTCCTCCACCCGCGACGATCCGCTGCCCTCGTCGTAGCGCACGGAGATGACGCGGTCGAGACCCTCCCGCACGGACTCGATGTGCGTGATGAGGATCACTTGCTCGAACCGGTCGTGCAGCCTGCGGAGCAGGTTGATCACGTTGTGCCGGCGCGCTTCGTCAAGCGACCCGAATATCTCGTCGAGGATCAACAGCGAGAAAGGCTGGCCCGCGCGCTCGGCGATCATCTGCGATATCGCGAGCCGCAGGACGAGGTGGGCAATGTCCTCTTCTCCGCCGGAAATGACCGGCTTCGGAATGCCGTCGTCCAGCACTGTGAGATCGTATTCGTTCGTGAGCTCGAGCTCCGAGTAGCGCGAGTCCGTGAGCTCGGACAGGAAGCCGCTCGCGAGCTCGGAGAGCTCTGGCCGGAGCTGGGCGTTGAGGTCGCTGCGCAGGTCCGAGTACGCGCGATCCAGCTCGTCGTGTATGCGGCGCGCGCGCTTGAGGGTGGACAGCTTCTCTTCCCGCTTCGCCAGCTCCGCGGCCGCCGCGCGCGCGGCGTCCGCCGCGGCATTCGCGTTCCGCAGCTCTCCCTCCGCGGTAATGCGCTCGACCTCGGCCTTCCGCGCCGACTCCGTCACGCGCTCGTGCTCGGCCTTCGTCGCCACGAATTCTTCCTCCGAGAAGGCGATTCCCTCCATCGCGGCGCGCAGCTCCTGCGTGCGCGCGCGATGAGCGACGAGCAGCGTGGCCACCTCATCGTACTCCGCGCGAATCTGCGGCTCGCGATCGGCGAGGGCCGCGAGACGCTCGCCGCGCGCTGCCATGGGGGTCAGCTCCTCGATCTGCGCGCGAACGCGCGCATGCTCGGTGGCGTCGAAACCGGCGGGCATGGCCGCGAGCTCCGCCGTGACCTGCGCCTGCCGCTGCTCCTTGAGCGCGAGCTCCTTCGCGACACCCGACATCTCCTGCACCGCGCTCTGTACCTTGGCGAGCTGCCGCTCCAGACCCGCGACTTCCTGCGCCGCCAGGTCGCGGGCTTCACCGAGAGCCTTGATGTCCTCGGGCATGGCTTCGAGCTGCTCCATCCTCTTCCGGAAATACTTCCCGTCGGAGGTGAGCGCTTCGAGCTGCTCGGTGAGATGATTCAGGACGCGGGAAAAATTCTCGCCCAGCGCGCGACTGCACGTCGGACATGCCCCGTCCGGCCCGAGGTCGGCGAGCAGCTTGAGCTGCTCCTTGACCTCGCTGTGGTGGCGCAGCAGGGACTGGAGCTTCGTCTGCGCTTCCTGCTTGTCGCGAACCCACTCGGTTCGGCGCGCCTCGAGCCTCCCCTGCACGTCTTCCAGCGCGGTCCGCTGCTTCTCCAGCTGCAGGGTGACCGTCTCTTCCTCTGCTGGTGCCGCGGCCAGACGCTGCTTCTTCGAGCCGAGCCGCTCGACCTCGAGCGCGATCTCGCGCGCCTGCTCGGCCAGCGTCTGGCGCCGTCCATCTTCGCGGTACAGTGCGTCGAGCCGCTGCAGCTCGACCGTTAGCGCTGCGAGCGGCTCCGTGCGGGTCCGGATGTCGTCGAGCTCTTCGCCGGCGACGACGATTTCGCTGAGATCCGCGCCGATCCGCTCGCCCCTCGACACGAACGACCGGACCTCCGACTCGGCGACCTGCATGTCGGCCGCGATCTTCTGGAGAGTGTCGCGTGCCTCCTGCGCCGCCGCCCACCGCGGCAGCACCTGCTGCAGCGCCACGTCGCACTCGGAATGGACGCGGCGCTTTTCCGTAGCAAGCCGCGCGGTGTCGGCCGCGCGCTTGGTCGCCTCCGCCAGCGCGCGGGCCACCAGCTCCGCGTCCGGCATCCCCGCGCGAAGCCCGGACATCTCCGCGAGGATGATCTTCCGCGTCTCGCGCACCAGCTCCTGCGCCGTGCGCAGCTTTTCGTAGCCGAGCACGCGGGACAGGAAGTGCGCCCGCTCGGTCGGCTTCATCGCAGCCATCACGCTCAGCTGCTTCTGATCCGTGAAGTAAGTGTTGAAGAACTCTACGCGGGTCATGCCGAGCCGGCGCTGGATGAACTCGTTCACTCCCGTCTTCGTGTTCGCGACCGGAGCGGCATCGTCGTTGACGAAAACTTCCGCGCGGGAAAGCTCGCGATTCACCCGGTACCGCTGGCCGGACAGCTCGAAGTCCAGAACCACCCGGACCTGCGCGCGCTCGCCGGCGCGCTGAAAGCGTATGGTCTCGAGCTTGTCGCGCTGTGCGCCGGTGCCGTACAGGCACCACGCGATCGCCTCGAGGATCGTTGTCTTCCCGGCGCCGTTCGGCCCGATCACGCCGGTGATGCCGGTTCCGAAGTCAATCGTTGTGTCGGCGTGCTGCCTGAAGTTCGTGAGCTGCAGCCGGTTGATTCTCATACCGGCCCGTCCGCGAACACCGGCTGCTCCACGGTCTCGGCTTGCGCGAGATAGTCCAGTCCCGCAGCCACCAACTCCTCGCGGTCTATCTCCGAGTCTATGGGCCGGCTCCGCAGCCCGTCGCGCACCAGCTCGGCGAGCGACGCGCGCCGACCCGGCGACGCATGCCCGTGAACCCTGATGATGTCCGGACGCCGGAGGTCGAGATGGAAATGAAGCGCGCGCCGCTTCAGCTCGCGCAGCGCCTTGTGGTCGAGCTCGCGGGCGACATGCCGCGCGACGTTCCTGGCAACGAGCCGGACGACCGCGTCGTCCACCGGATCGCGCGAGGCCTCGACGCGCTCCATTATTGCCTGATCGACCTCGCTCGACGTCATGCCGCGCGCATCGATCTCCGGGAGATCGATGACCGAGCGGGTCTCGATGGGGTGAAATGTCTGCTTGCCGGTGGCCAGGTCCCACTCGATGAATCCCTTGCCCGGCTTTCCGATCCGCTTCCGCGGGGCGGCCGCGCGCCACGTCTTGCCGTCGAGTTCTGATTCCTCCGCGATCTCGCCCCAGATATTGGTGGTCGTGTACTCCAGCGATCCGGAGTAGAACGCGTTCGGCGCGACCTCGCGCCACACGTGGTAATGGCCGAGCGCGACGTAATCCCAGTTTTGCGCGCCGAGCTGCTCCCGTGTCACGGCGTTGGCCTCGCGGTCGGCGCCTAGGTGGGGCGGATACAGTCCTTCGGTAATTCCGTGCAGCATCAGTACGTTGTAGCGCGATTTCCCCTGCGGCCGGAGCGGGGGCACCTCGGCCACGTCGAGATTGGGCACGGCGAGCACCGAGAGATCCCGCTCCTTGAACTCGAGCAGCTCAGGGGTACCGTCCACCACATGGATGCCGAGCGGCTTGAACAGCTTCAGCAGGCAGCCCGTCTCGGTCGTGCGCGGCGTATCGTGATTGCCGGCGATCATCACCACGATGGCGTCCGGAAGCATCTGCACCAGCCGCGACAGCTGCTTGAATGCGTGGATGATCGCGGGGTTGGTCGGGCGGACGTTGTGGAAGACGTCGCCTGCGAAGAGCACTACGTCCGGCTGGAGCTCGATGGTCTTGTCGATGGCCTTCCTGAACGCGAGGGCGACGTCGTGCTCGCGCTGGTTGATCCCCATCGGCGTAAAGCGCTGATACTGGCGGAAACCCAGGTGCAGGTCCGCCAGATGTACTAGTCTCATGACCCTCGCATGGCGCGGATACGCTGCGTGACCTTCATCTGCATTTGCGCGGGCGCCCTGACGGGCTCACCCGACGTGATGACCGTGTGCACGTTCAGCACGAGGTGCGTATCGCTGATCCAGCCGAGCCGGCGGTCGAGCTGCAAGCGGCCCGAGAGCGTGCCAGTGCTCCGTTGCGAGGAGCCGCTGCGTCCGGGGGCGCCGATCCTGCTGAGCGTTCCGTTCATCGTGATGTATGCAATATCGCCGTTTCCGCTGAGCGAATCGAGTCTGAAGTTCGCCTGGACTCGCGCCATGCCCGCCGAGCCATTGCCGATCGGAAGCTCCAGGGCTCGCGTCCAGCGCCCGCCGACGCTGACCGGCGCGTCCGGCAGCATCGGAGCAGTCGGAGGAAAGAAGGGCGTGGCCGCGCCGTCGCGCTCGCCGGCATCGATCACTTCGATCCCCCCGTCGTGCCCGACAATCATCGTCACCCTCGCACCCTCGAGCGCGCTCCGGGGAGTGGTCACCGGCATCCCCCCGATCGGCGTCAGCGCGATCGAGTCGGTGACCGCCTGGACGAGACTGCCGTTCACCAGCCGGCGGACCGGGATCGCGCGGGTGCGAACGTGGACCGCGCCGGTCATTGACTTGGGCGCGCCCGCGCCCGGATTACTGCCGGTGACTTCGATCTCCTGATCGAGCCGCATGTGAATCGTATCACCGACGTGCGGACGTATCTCGAGCCGAACCCGCTGCGCGGACGCCGGGGCCGCGAGCAGCAGCCCCATGGCGATCGAAATCGTCACGCGCGTCACGCCGGCGCGACGCACGGAGCTAGAAGCCATACGGGTCGTCTCCGGCCGGCAGCTTGATCGTCGCGGGCCGCGGCCTCGCCGTTTCCGCGCGCACTGGCGCCAGCGGCCGCAACCGGGAGGCGAAAAACGCCTTCACGTCGCGCGGCCGCGCCAGCACGGTCGCGTTCCGCGCGTTGATCACCTCCGCGTCCTCGCGCAACGCCATCTGCTGCTTGACCCACTCGAGCGAGATGGACGGATCGAGCGCGCGCAGCGACCGCGTCACTGCCGCATCCAGCGTGACTTCGGCCGCCTGGGGGAAAAGCTCCACGCCTTCGCGGCCCTGCATCACGGCCGGCCGCGGAAATCGGATGAACACGGGCTGCGTGAAGTGCGGATGTCGCACCATCAGCTGTCCCTTCTCCAGCGTGGCGAGCTTCGTCTTGATGGCCTGGCTGAGAACGGCGTAGCCGGGCGCGGCGAGCTCGTCGGAATCCATGCGCCCGAACAGCGACGTGCCTGCGTTGCCTACCACGCGGCGATGCACTTGCGACCTGAACTGCTGCGCGCCAAACAGCACGAGGCCGAGGTACCGGCCACGCTCCGCGATGTCGAGAAGCATCTTTCTGACATAAGTCTCCGGCCCCTCCGTCGCGGCGTATTTGTTCAGCTCGTCGACGAAAACCACAACATGGTCCACGCCAAGGTTCCGGCGCTCGAGATGCTCGCGGAGCTTCGAAACGATTCGCGTGAAGATCAAGTCCTGAGCGTCCTCCTCGAGGAGCGCCACGTCCACTACATACACTCCGCGGTCCTCGAAGCTCCCGAAGGGGAGGTCGCTCACCGTTCCCTCGGCCGTCACCAGCCCGGCGCAGCGGAGCGCAATGTTCGTGAGCCGGTTGCGCACTTTCCTGATCGTCGCCACGTGGTGTGTGCGGTAGCTCTCGGAGTTGCTCTCCTCCAGCATCGCGAGGACGTCCCGGAACCACTCGTCCAGCTCGGCGAAAGACTCGACGTTGTAGGACCGCCGGGCCAGCCGCTCGTCGCGGAACTCGCGCCCCGCGATGCGGTCGCGGATGAAATCGATGACCGCGTCCGCCTTGGCGTCCACGTCGTCCTTGTTGAGCAGTACCTCCGCGTACTGCAGCACCTCGCGCAGCCCCCACGTCAGCGGACTGACGTTGTGCAGCAGCGCCTCGTTCGACCGCAGCGTGTTCAGGTTGTAGCCGCCGGCGTCGTACGCCGCGTAGTAGCGGACGTTGGCGAACGGCTTCGCCGGTATCCGCATCTTCTCGTACATCGTTTCGTCAGCAGGCTCGAGCTTGCCGGGCTGGTCGAGATAGCACAGGTCCGGCCCCTTCACGTTGAACGCGACCGCAGC